>JAYVCA010000185.1:0-2653 GCA_043750135.1 Chloroflexota bacterium
GCATGTCAGCCGCAACCCTTCCGCAAGGCTCGTGCGCGCGTGCCAGCCGAGATCGCGGGCCGCCTTGCCGGGGTCCACGCACGAGCGCTCGAGCTCGACCGCCGGGAGAGACTCGTGCACGATCCCCAGCGGCGGGCCGAGCAGGTCGGTCAGCGCCGCGACGAGCGCGTTCACCGAGGTCGCGATGCCGGTCCCGATGTTGTAGACCCCGGTCACATCGCGATCGAGCGCCGCGCGGACCGCGTCAGCGACGTCACCGACGTACACGTAGTCGCGCTCGGCGGTGCCCTGGCCACGGACCACGAGCGGCTGACCGCTGCGCCAGCGCGCGGCGAAGATCGCGACGACGCCGCCCTCCAGATCGGTCCGCTGGCGCGGCCCGTAGATGTTCGCGGGGCGCAGTGTCACCGCGGGCACCGGCGCGGCCGCGACCAGGGCTTCGGCCGCGATCTTGTGAATGCCGTACGGCGAGATCGGCGCCACCGGGGACTCCTCGGTCGCGCAGACCGCTGTCTCGCCGTACGCCACGCCGCCGCTGGAGAAGTTCACGAACCGACGCGCGCCGGTCGCCACGGCCAGGCCGAGGACTTCGGCGGTCCCCTGCACGATCACGCGGCGGTAGAGCTCGGGCTTGGCCATCGACTCGACGACCTTCGTCTTCGAAGCGCAGTGCACGATGGCATCGAAGCGGCGGTCGGCAAGGGCGGCGAAGAGCTGATCGTGGTCGGCGATGTCCGCGATGACGAGCTCGATGCCCGGGGACACGTTCGCCCGATCGCCGGTCGCCAGGTCGTCGACCACGACGACGTCGTCACCGCCGGCGCGTAGCGAATCGGCGATCGTGCTCCCGACGAAGCCCGCGCCACCGGTGACGAGGATCCGACGTGACAACTGGCGCTCTCCTCTGTGGATAGATCTGTGGACGAGGCTGTGGATGGTTTGGCGACCGCATCGCCCTCGTCGACCCTAGGGTCTTCGGGAGGCCGCTGCTTTCCCGAACCCGACCGCCGCGCGCCGCAAGGGGATACCGATGTTCAGAACATCCGTTCTATACTGCGCCGGGTGACGCTCAATACCGCAGCCGAGCGCGTCGCGCCCCACGATGCCGCCGCGGAGCAACGGGTCCTCGGTTCGCTGCTCATCGACCGCGACGCCATCTTCAAGGTCGCCGACCTCCTGCGGCCCGAGGATTTCTACATCGCCCGACACCAGCGGGTCTATCACGCCGCCGAACAGCTTCTCGAGCGGCGCGAGCGGATCGACCCGCTCACCATCCAGGTCGAGCTCGCCCGGCGTGAGGAGCTCGACCGCGTCGGGGGCACGGCGTACCTGCGCGAGCTCGTCGAGAGCGTGCCCACGGCGGTCGAGGTCGAGCGCTTCGCCAAGATCGTCCGCGACCGCTCGCTGCTCCGGCGCCTCCTCGGCGCCGCGACGGCGATCGCCGCCGACGCCTACGACGAGCCGACCGACGTCGCGCTCGTCCTGGACCGGTCGGAGCAGCGCATCTTCGCGCTGCGCGACGAGGCCGCGAACGCGCAGCTCCAGCACATCCGGAATGCGCTTCGGCAGAACTACGAGCACCTCACCGAGCGGATGGAGCACCCCTACGAGGTGAGCGGCATCGCCACCGGCTTCCGTGAGATCGACGGCTACACCCAGGGGTTCAACCCCGGCGATCTGGTCATCATCGCGGCACGGCCGTCGGTCGGAAAGACGAGCCTCGGCCTGGGGATCGCGTACAACATCGCCAAGCGCGGCTCGTCGGTGCTCGTGTTCTCCCTCGAGATGGACAGCAAGCAGATCGTCGCGCGGTTCCTCGGCCTCAACAGCCGAGTCGACCTGCTCGCGCTGCGTACCGGCAACATCATCGACACCGAAGCGGCGACCGCCCTCATCGGCCTGCCGATCCTCCTCGACGACACGCCGGGCCTCTCGATCATGGAGCTGCGCACCAAAGCCCGACGCGCGCTCGCGCAGACCCAGGGGCGCCTCGGCGTCATCGTCGTCGACTACCTCCAGCTCATGCGGACCGGCGAACACGAGGAGAACCGGGTCCAGGAGATCGCCACGATCACCCGGAACTTGAAGTCGCTGGCCCGAGAGCTGGGGGTCGTGGTCATTGCCCTGTCGCAGCTCTCGCGCGCGGCAGGAGACTCGGGAAGCGAGCCCAAGCTGTCGACCCTCCGCGAATCGGGCGCGATCGAGCAGGACGCGGACATCGTCCTCATGCTCTGGCGCGACAAGGAGGATCAGCCGGCCGGCACGCCGAAGCTCATCCATGGGAGCGTCGCGAAGAACCGGAACGGCCCCACCGGCCTCTTCGAGCTGTTCTTCGAGAGCGAGCAGGCCCGCTTCTTCAGCCGCGCGGCCGACGATGGGATCCCGGTATGACTATCGAGGTCGGCGACCGCCGCCTCCCCAAGCCGCCGCCCGAGAATCCCGACGCCGAGGCGTCGCTGCTTGGGGCGATGCTCATCGACTCGCTCGTTTACACCGACGTCGTCCGCGGCCGGATCGCGCCAGACGACCTGTCGCGCGCGAACCACCGCTCGGTCCTGCGGGCCATCGAACGCGTCGCCGCGACTGGCGACGCGATCGGCTTCCAGAGCGTCCTCGCGGAGCTCGCGGCGGCTTCCGAGGTGGACGCGGTCGG
>JAYVCA010000186.1:0-3420 GCA_043750135.1 Chloroflexota bacterium
CGGACGTCCGGGTGATCGGTGTTCAGGACGACCATCTTGGCCGCGCGGCGGGTCGTGCCGCCGGACTTGATCGAGCCGGCCACCGAGTCGGCGGCGCGCATGAAGGACACCGGCCCGGAGGCGAGGCCGCCGCCGGACAGATATTCCTTGCTCGAACGGATCGTGGAGACGTTGATCCCGGCGCCGGAGCCGCCCTTGAAGATGACGCCCTCGTTCTTGAACCAGTCGAGGATCGAGTCCATCGAGTCGTCGACCGAGAGGATGAAACAGGCCGAGGCCTGCTGGCGAACACCCGGCACGCCGATGTTGAACCAGACCGGCGAGTTGAACGAGGCGTGCTGGTGGACCATGAGATAGCGGAGCTCGTCGGCAAAGATCGCGGCGTCCTCGGCGGTGGCGAAGTAGCGGCCCTCGATGCCCCAGCGGCTGATCTGGTCAATGACCCGGTCGACCATCTGCCGCACGCTCGTCTCACGGGCCGGCGTGCCGAGCTTGCCGCGGAAGTACTTGCTGGCGACGACGTTGGTGGCGGTCATCGACCAGAACTTCGGGACCTCGACGCCCTTTTGCTCGAAGACGTTGCCCGACTCCCCGGGGATAACGGCGTCGCGACGCTCCCATTCGATCTCGTCGTAGGGATGGACTCCGTCGTGCGTGAAATAGCGCTGGACCTGGAGGCCCGGTCGCTCCGGTCGCTGGTGGGCGGACTCCCGCGGTGCTTCGGCAATAGCCATGTTCGGTATCTCCTAGAAGGTCGAAAGGATGATGGAAGCGGTGGTCGGTCGGGTGGCCGGGAGGAGGAGCAACAACAGGAGCCGGGGCCTCAGCAGCGTGGTGGTCAGCGCGGAAGCATGCGACATGACCCGAACCCTCCTCGCGATCTCGTTCCGTGCCCGGAGCCACTAGATGCGGTGTCTGGCCAGTCGCCTGGCACAACATCTAGGAGCGCAGGGGCCGAACGATGCGCGCCTGGAGGCCCCCTGTCAAGAGCGGGAGGCGGTCATTTTCTGCCCGCACGAAAATCGCGACCGATCAGTCGCCGGCGGTCCCGCGGACGGTGCCGCAGCCCTCCCGCAGGACGACGTCGCTGACCCGGACCGGTAGCTGCCAGGCCGCTGGATCGGCCGCCTTGGCGATGAGATCGCTCACCTGCTGACGCAGGAAGCCCGGCATCCCGCCGGTGTCGAGCTGGGTGACGTTGAGCCGGAAGCGTCCGTTCTGGACCTCAGGCACAAGGGTCGCCTTGATCGAATAGCGGAAGATCGCAGCGGTCGCCGTGCCGGAGAGCTGGATCCCGTCAGGATGGATCCGGACATCGGGGTCACGGAACGGCGGCGCACTCGGTCCGCTGGTCACCGCGCGCACCGACGCGAGCACGACCGCGTCGGTGATGACGAGCGAAGCCGTCTCGCCGCGATGCACCGGCGCCCAGCTGCGTGCCGCCGCGACGCGATCGTCGAGCGAGCCGGACGCGAAGACCGTGCCCCGCACGTCGCCGGCACACGCCGCCGGGACATCAGGTCGTGCTGACGCGGTCACTGCCGCGCCGGATCCGGTCGGAGCGACCACGAGCGGCGTGGCTGGTGGCGGAACCGGTCGCAGGACGATGGTGAGGAGCACAAGGAACGCGACCGCGGCGATCCCGGCCGCGATGGAGAGCGCGCGCCCGACGGGTTAGGCCGGGGTCGCGACAGTGGTGCCGCGAGCCGCCTCGACGAAGGACCGGATGCCGTGCCGGAGGTCGTCCTCGCTGATGTTCAGCGCCGGGATGAACCGGATGACCTGATCGTGCGCCCCCGCGGTGATCAGGAGGACGTCGCGCTCGAGGCTCGCGGCCATCGCGCCCTTGGCGGTCGCCTTGTCAGCGAATTCGATCGCGGCCATCGCGCCGAGGGTGCGGATCTCACGCATGCGCGGGTCGCGCTTGAGCGGCGACAGCTCCTCGACGATCCACTTCCCCACCTCGTTCGCGCGCTCGGGGAGCCGCTCGTCGCGGAGGATCTCGAGCGTCGCCAGGCCCGAGGCGCAGGAGATCGGGTTGCCGCCAAAGGTCGAGCCGTGGGTCGAGGTGCGCCACTTGGCGTGCAGCTCGCGCGGTGCGAGCACCGCGCCCAGCGGCATGCCACCGCCGAGGCCCTTGGCCAAGGTGATGACATCGGGCGTGACCCCGAGCTTCTGGGCCGCGAACCAGGCCCCGGTGCGGCCGAAGCCGGTCTGGACCTCGTCGAAGATCAGCAACGCGCCGATCCGCGTCGCCAGGGCGCGCAGGCCCTTGAGGAACGAGGCCGGCGCGGCGACGTAGCCGCCCTCCCCGAGCACCGGCTCGATGAGGATGGCGGCGACGTGCTCCGGCGGGATGTCGTGGTCGAGCATCGCCTCGATCGTCGCCAGCGAGTGCTCGCCACAGGCCTCGGCGTCGTGCGCCGGGGTGATGACGCAATCCAGCGGGTACGGGTAAGGCGCGACATGGACCTCCGGGAGAAGCGCGCCATAGCCGCGCCGGTACGCCGACTTCGAGGTCGTGACCGAGGCCGCGCCGATGGTGCGGCCATGGAAGCCGCCACGGAAGACGATGATCCCCTCGCGACCGGTCGCCTGGCGCGCGAGCTTGATCGATCCCTCGACCGCCTCGGCGCCGCTGTTCCCAAAGAAGACCTGGTCGAGGCCGGACGGCGCGATGTCGACGAGCGCTTCGGCAAGGGCGATGTTCGACTCGTACGCCGCGACACCGGCGCAGATATGCGAGAGCTTCGCGGCCTGGTCGGTGATCGCCTTCACCACTTTTGGATGCGCGTGGCCGACCGGGGTGACCGCGATGCCGCAGGTGAGGTCGAGGATCTTCCGGCCGTCCCGAGTGTGCAGCCAGCTGCCAAGGCCGCGGTCGATCTCGAGCCAGCTGTAGTGGCCCAGGACGGGCGAGAGGACGCGCTCGGCGCGCGCTTGAAGCGATTCGGAGGCGGTGGTCATGCCACGCAGTCTACCGGTGACGGCGATGCAGCGATGTATGCAGGGCGACGGTTCGGCCGGGTGGGCCGGCGCGGCGGCTACTGGCGCCCGACGAGCACCTGGACCGTGTTCCGGTCCTCCCCCAGGACCCGCACGCGGTAGCCGGGCACTGAGCGGACGGCGTTCGCGAACCGGTCGACGCCGCTCCAACGGACCCGCACCTTCAGCACGCCAGCGCGGTAGTACTCGGTCCGCAGCTCGCCGATGCCGCGCAGCTTGCGCAGGGCGAGCTCGAAGTGGTGCCAGTCGTCGGGGGTCGGGAGTGGGGTCGCGACCAGGTCGATCTCGCCGAAGGCCGGCGCTTCGCGCACCGACAGGAGCGGAGGCGCGGAGGCCGGCTCGTCATCAAGGATCGCGATCCGCGGGGGCGCCGGTGCGAGCGATTCCTCGAGGCCGATCATCGTCGGACGGTCG
>JAYVCA010000187.1:0-11625 GCA_043750135.1 Chloroflexota bacterium
GCCGCGCTCGCGAACAGACCGGCCACGAGCGCGAGGGTCGCGAGGGTCGCGAGGCTGCGTTTCATGGGTGGGAGTCCTCCTTGTTCTCTCTTGAGCTCTTCAACAACGGGTGCTCTTCACCCGGCCCGGGCTCAGGCCCCGATCCACGTTCACTCGCCTCCTCTGAATCCCAGCAGCATGCCGGCACCCGCAAGCACGAAAGCCGCGGCGATCGTGGCGAACAGCTCGACGCCAGATCGCTGCCTGGGCACGTCGTGCTCTTCTGCGCTGGCCTCCATCGCACCCGGCATCGCCGAGGCCATCGCTGTGGTCGGCATCGCTGAGGACATCGCTGCCGGCATCTCGGAGGCGACCGGCGTCGCCGACGCCATCGGCGTCATGCTCGCGGAGGGCATCGCTTTGGTGACGGTCAGATCGGCGGTCGCCGAGATCTTGCCGCTCTGGGTTTGGGCGCGCACGGTGTAGGAGCCCGGTGGCGTGTTCACCGGGACGGCGAACGCCGCGGTGAATCCGCCCTCGCCGCCGGTCGGGGCCGTGGCTGTCGCCGACCCGAGCAGGATGGACTTGCCGACGCGTTCGAGCGTGATCGCGAACTCCAAGTCCGCGCTCATGTCGATCCCGATGACCGTGAGCTTGCCGCCGACCGCCACGATCGACGGCTCGACGCGGATCGTGGGCTGGTTGTGGGCGAGCGCTGTGCCCGCCGGGAGAAGTGCCAGCGCGAGCAGGAGGATCAGTGCGCTCCTTTTCATTTTATGACTCGCATGTCGAGGTGCTGCTGCACCGGCTGCAGCTCGGCGAAGACGGTGGCGGCGACGGCCACGATCACAACGAGCGCAACCATCGCGAGGACGGCTTTCCGTCGCGCCGGGTGCATGTATGGCGTACGGTCGACGAACGGCACAAGCGCGAAGAGCGCGCCGAGGATGAGCGGAACGATCATGAGTGCGCGCACGCCCCAGAGCTGCTCCGCCGGAAGGAGGGCGACGAACATCCACGGGGGCTTCGTGACCTCAGCGCCAGCGACTCCGGGCTGGCCAAGGGGCGCGGGCCAGGCCAGGCTCAGCGCCACGGCCAGTGCGAGGAGCAACAGCCCGAAGCCGACCATGCGCCGCACGTGCACGTCGAAGTGCGAATCCCCTTCACCCGCGGTCGCCCGGCTCACCGCGTCAGCCGTCACCTTTGGTGAGATTCCGTGCTGTTTGATGAGGAACACATGCCCGGCGATGAGTCCGAGGAAGACGAGCGGCAGGAGCGCGGTGTGCCCGACGAACACGCGCGTGAGGAGCGGGACGCTCTGGCTGAAGTCGGTTGAGAACCACGCCCCGAATCCGCCGATGAACTCGGCGAAGGCGGTGTTGTGCGCGAGAGCCTCGATCCCTTCTTGGTCGATCTTCAATACCGTTCCCGTGTAGGTGAGGCTGAGCGTGACGGCGAGCAGGCCGAGGCCGACCAGGTAGTTGAGCTCGCGTGGCCGCTTGTACGAGGCGCACACGATGACACGCGCGAGGTGGAGGAAAACTGTGACCACGATCAGCTGCGCCGTCCAGAAATGGACCGAGCGCACGAGATCCCCCAGGGGTGCCCCGGTGATGATGTAGGCGACGCTGTCATGCGCATCGGCAGGGTGGGGGTGGTAGAACTGGGCGAGATAGATGCCCGTCAAGAACAGGATGACAAAGCCGGTGAAAGTGATCCCGCCAAGCACGTACGGCAGCGAGTTCGCGTGCTTCGGCACGGGGTAGGCGATGCCGCGCAGCCCCATGCGCTCGCCGAGCCAGCCGCCGACGCTCCCGCCAGTCCGTAGCGCTGGCACCCGAATGGTCTCGTCGACGCGACTCCTCGGAGCGAGGTCGACCGTGCTCGGCGCTGTGGCCATTCCCGTCTTCCCTTCTGTCTCATCCGCGTGGCACCGCCGGGTGGATGCCCAAGATCGGACCCTTCGTCCCGTGCTCCGGGGACCTTCGACCCTTCGCCGGCCCGGCGTTCAAGACGACGATCGGGGCGTGTCCCGAATCATTCGCCGTTGCGTCCGGGTCACCCCGAAGCGCGGGCAGGCCCACAGCATCGCGCGCGACTTCCGTCGCGGCATCGTCAAGAACGCGCGTTCCCTCAAGGTGGGATCACACCTCCGAGTAGGTGAAAACACGTGCCTCGCGCGCGCGGCTCGCTCCTACGATCCCCCGCAAGGAGCCCGCTGATGGAGCAGATCCGCGTTTTGCTTGGCGAGGACCACGCGCTCGTGCGCGAAGGGACGCGTCGCATCATCGAGGAGGCCGGGGATTTCACGGTCGTGGGCGAGGCGGGTGACGGGAGTCAGGTCCTCGCGCTCATCGAAGAGCTCCGCCCCGACGTGGCCGTCCTCGACATCCGGATCCCCAAGCTCAGCGGCATCGACGTCGTGCGTCGCATGCGCGAGCGTTCGCCCGCAACTCGCGCGCTCATGCTCACCGCCTACGATGACGACGAGTTCATCCTCGCCGCCCTGGATGCCGGGGCTGCGGGCTATCTCTTGAAGACCGCGCGCGCTGTCGAGCTCCTCGACGCCATCCGCAGGGTCCATGCGGGCGAGCCCGTCCTCCAGGCGGCCATCGCCACGAAGGTCGCCCGCCTCTGGCTTCGTCGCCCAGGAGTGCGCGCCAACCTGACGGAGCCACTGAGCCCACGCGAGCGCGAGGTGCTGGCGCTGGCGGCGAGCGGGTTGCGGAACCGGGTCATCGCCGACCGTCTGGGCATCAGCTCACGCACCGTCGAGGGGCACTTCAACAGCATCCTCGGCAAGCTCGGTGTCTCGTCACGCCTTGAAGCCGTGCTGTACGCGCTTTCGCACGGCTGGGTCACCATTGACCACGACCGACCGCCGGGTGTCACGTGACCGCGCGTGCCGCGAGCGCTTCCGTGAAGACGCGCTCCTTCTGGGCGCGTTCGGGGGCGATCGCGCGAAGGTTCTATCCGTATCGTCCCCGGCTCCGCGATCGGCGCTTCTGGGTGATCCAGGCGCTCGTCGCAGTGATCGCGATGGTCCATTTCACGCTCGAGAGCGAGCAGCTGCTCGAAGGCAACGAGGGCCACATCCACAGCCTGTTCCTCGTGCCGATCTCCTTGTTCTTCGTTCCAGTCGTGTACGCCGCGCTGACGTTCGGTCTAGTGGGTGGCTTGGCGACCGCGGCCTGGACGACGATCCTCGCGGCGCCCAACCTCATGCTCTTTCACGATCCGCCGGAGCAGCTGGGCGAGCTCGTGCAGATCGCGATGCTCGACGCGATCGCGATCCTCGCCGGCGGGCGGGTGGATCGCGAGCTGCGTGCGCGACACCGCGCTGAGGCCGCGAGTGCAGCACTGCGGGCATCAGAGACCAGGTATCGCGGGGTCTTCGAGTCCAGCCCCTCGGCGATCCTCGTTCTCGATGACCGTGGGGGCATCATCGACGCGAACCCGGCCGCGGGGATCCTTTTTGGGCGGACTCCTGAGACATTCCGTGACCGGACCATCAGCGAGGTCGTCGACCCGCTGTGGTCGAAGAGCCTGCTCGGCGGAGCACAGAACGGCATCCGTGAGCTCGTGACCCTGCGCACCCACGGCGACCGAGAGCTGTACCTCGAGCCAACGGTGACGCGCGTCGACGAAAGCGCTGGACATCCCCTGCTCCAGGTCATCTTCCGGGACGTTACGGAAGAGCAGGTGCGACATGCGGGCCTGCGCGCTTTCGCCGCGCACGTGCTCCGCGCTCAAGAAATGGAGCGTAAACACATCGCGCAGGAGCTGCACGACGAGACGGTGCAGAAGATCGTCCTCGTCTGCCAACAGCTCGACATTGCGGAGAGGATCGAGCTGCCCGCAGCTTCACGCGAGGCGCTGGGCCGCGCGCGACGCACCGCGGAGGAGACCGTCGCGGAGCTTCGAGACTTCGCACGCGCGCTCCGCCCTCCGGCCCTCGAGGAGCTCGGGCTGGTAAGCGCGCTGCGGCGCCTGCTTGCTGAGCTGGTCGAGCGCGCTGACATTGAGGTCGTGCTCGAGGTCCCGCAGGCTGAGCGGCGGATCGCGCCCGAGATCGAGCTCGCTCTCTTCCGGATCGCACAGGAGGCGCTCCGCAACGTCGAGCATCACGCGAAGGCATCGTTGGTACGCGTCGCTATCGCATTCGATGTCTCAGAGGTACGTCTGGAGATCGCCGACGACGGGATCGGCTTCACCGCTCAACTCGCGCAGGACTTCGTAGCCGCCGGACGCCTGGGGCTGCTCGGCATGCGCGAGCGTGCGGAGATCCTCGGCGGGAGCCTCGATGTCGGGAGCAGCCCGCGGCGCGGCACGCTCATCAGCGCGACGATTCCCACGGTGCTGACGACGTCATTGGATTGAAGCCGCGAGGCATGGCGGCACCGGACACCGAAGCCGACACGGCGGACGCGCAGTGGGCGATCGCTTCGGATCGGTTCGGCGCTGGATCGCGGCCGGCCGGCCGTAGGGGCTCGCTGCGGGCCTGATGTCCGACTGCCGCCGCTGCGGGAGCATCGACCGTCACCGCGACCGGGACGGTGGTCTGCCCGAGTGGTCAGGCCTGCATCCAGCTCGCCATGCTGTTCAAGACGACGGTGATCGTTGCTCCATAGCGCGTTCATTTCTCTCGGCGGCGGCGACCTCGGGGATCGGCTGGCTCGGGACAGGGCAAACAGCGGGATCGATCGTCACGTCCGCGCCATGAGCCGTCGCCGCCGCGTGAGCGTGGTGAGGACGATGCGCCAGGCGTTCACCCTCATCATGTGCCCGGCCGATCGTCGAGATCGCACGCCCTGAGGAGCGTGAAACCCGCTTTTGCGGGTCGCGTTCGAGGGGAGTGCTGGATCACGTTCTCGATCAGGCGGCCACCGTGGGGCGCGCGCGCTGATACGCGGCGGCGGCGAACCAGCCGAGTCCGATCGCCAGCGCCTCGGTGAGCCCTGAGACGTAGAGCGACGCCGGTTGCGAGCCCGCCCCGTCCCGAAGCGTGGACACGACGAACGGCCCGAAGACCACCAACCAGGTCAGCACGATCGCTCCTGCCACGAGCGCCGCCGGGGCCGGGCGCGGCGAACGGAAGCGAAGGAGGATGCCGGCGACGAAGGCCGCACCTCCGTTCAGTGCCAGGTCCATCGCGCTGATAGCGAACCAATCTTGCGGACGGACGAAGAAGAAGACGAGGCCGGTCAGACCGGCGAGCAACGCAAATGCGCCGGCTCCGCTGAGGAACACATTGGGGCCCGCGGGGCCCGAATGGATCAGCGGAATCGCGACAGCGCTCACGACGAGACCCGCGGCGACGTACGCGTAGGGCACGGCCAGACGCAGCGGCGAGCAGTCGACGCCGGTGCGCTCGCAGAACGTGAGGAACCCCGGCAGCGCCATCGCGAGCTGCAGGCCGATCCGCACCATCAGGATGGCGAAGTACCACGCGAGGCCGCGGCGGCCGCCCGCGCGCAGGGCAATGGCGATCGCCAACCCGTACCCCAGGATCGTGAGCCCACCCGACAGCCACGACGCGGAGTCGCGCAACCCCGCGACGCGAAGCCCGGTCGCGAGTACTTGGCCGATCTCGGAAACGGCCCAGCTCGCGCCGAATGCGGAAACGGCGGCCCAGAGCGGTGCTTCGCGCGAGACATGGAGAGATCGGACCGACGCGTTCAGCCGGTCGACCACGCGCGTCGCGAACGGAAATTCGGCCGCAAGCCCTCGACGCAGCATCGGCACCTATTGTGACGACGGACCGCTTGCCTGGATCGCCGAAGGCAATGACGACACGCTTTCGCCCAGATCGCCGGGCCATGGCGGCTGGATGGCGACGGCCGGCGTAAGGTGACGAGCGAACACTTGGGGAGGCGCTGTCATGACGCTCACTCACCGCGCGCATCGGCTTCCGCTCGAGGATCTTTGCCGGCTACCGTCCTTCTACCTGCCGGTGGTCTCATGGAAGCGGGATCGGGTCGCCTTCTACTGGGACAAGAGCGGACGGATCGAGTTGTACGTCATGGATCTCGCGACCAAGAGCGTGCGACAGGTCAGTCACGGCGAGATGCCACGCGCAGTGCGGACCGGGTTCATCTGGAGTCGGGACGACCGCACGATCGCGTTCGGCAAGGATTCAGGTGGGAATGAGCAGCACGACCTGTTCGTCATCGACGTCGAAGCGGGCGTGGTCTCACCGCTGACGCAGGATCCCGCCGCCGAGGAACACGCCATCGAGTTCAGTCCCGACGGGGCGTGGCTCACGGTGATGACGAATAAGCGTCAGCCCGAAAGCCCCGACCGCGCTGGTCAGCTCAACCTGTGGAAGGTGCGTCACGACGGCACCGAGTACACGCCGCTCACCCGCCACTCCTTCCCAGCCTTCGGTGGGAACTGGTCTCCCGACGGGAGCTGGATCAGCTACGTGACGAACGAAGATCCGACCGATCTGAAGAACCGCGACGGCTACATCATCCGGCCCGACGGCACCGGGGATCGCACGGTCTTCCGCGTCCGGCCGGGCTCGCAGGACCAGCTCGCCGGATGGCATCCGGACAGCCGGCACATCGCGGTGACTAGCGACGCGTCCGGACAGAACCGCGCCGGGATCGTCGACATTGGGACCGGCGCGGTGCGGTGGCTCTCACCGGAAGGGGTCGAGGAGCACGCACAGCGATTTTCCGATGACGGGCGGTGGCTGGCGGTGTTTCGGAATCACGAGTCCCAGATCAAGCCGGTGCTCTACGACGTATCGACTGGCTCGGCAAGGGAGCTTCGCGTTCCAGCCGGCGTGGCGTACGGCGCGCAGTTCTACGACGACGACCGGAAGCTGCTGCTCTTCCAGGCGAGCGACATCACCCGGCCGACGCTCCTGGCCTACGACCTCGGCACGAACACCTCTGAGACCCTCATCGCGCCGGAATACGGCTCGATCGACCGCACGGCGTTCGTCGAGAGCACGCACGTCTACTACCCGACCTTCGACGGCAAGCAGGTGCCCGCCATCCTCTATACGCCGCGGGACATCGCGGCCGGTGAGCGACTCCCGGCGCTGGTGCACGTCCACGGGGGGCCGACTGGACAGTGGTTCCGCGGCTTCGATCCCTTCGCGCAGTTCCTCGCTGACCGCGGCTTGGTGGTCCTTGAGCCGAACATCCGCGGCTCGACCGGCTATGGCGTCGAATTCCGTGATGCCGCGATCAAGGACTGGGGCGGTGCCGATCTGGAGGATGTCGCTGCCGGCGCTGAGTATCTCAAAACACTCTCGTACGTTGACCCGGCTCGGCTCGTCGTCTTCGGTGGGAGCTACGGCGGCTTCATGACCTTCATCGCCGCCACCAAGAAGCCCGAGCTGTGGCGAGCGGCGGTCGCATGGGTGGGGATCAGCGACCTGCACGCAATGTGGGACGAGAGCAAGGAGCACTTCCGCTACTTCCTCAACGAGCAGATGGGCGACCCGGAGGCGGATCGCGCGCTCTGGCGTGACCGCAGCGCGATCGAGTTCGCCGATCGCCTCACGGCCAAACTGTTGATGGTCCATGGGGTCAACGACCCACGCTGTCCGGTCTCGCAGTCGCGCCTGTTCCGCGACAAGCTCGTGTCGCTCGGGAAGCGTGAGGGGGTCGACTTCGAGTACGTGGAGCTTGCCGGCGAAGGTCACGGCAGTGCGGACATCGAACAGAAGATCCGTACGTTCCGGATCCTCGCCGACTACCTGGAGCGTGTTCTCTAGGCCGACCGTCGAGCCGCGGGGTCGCGGCGATACCGGTTAACCAGCGCGGGCGGCGAGGGCCTCGTGGATCGCGTGTGCGGCGCGCTTGCCCGCGCCGGCGGCGAGGATGACCGTCGCGGCGCCGGTGACGGCATCGCCACCGGCGAAGACGAACGGCATCGGGGTGCGACCGGTCTCCTCATCGGCGACGAGGCAGCCCTTCGCCGTGGTCAGAAGTCCGGAGGTCGTCCGGGTGAGAAGCGGGTTCGGGGTCGTCCCGATCGCGAGGACGACGTTATCCACCGGAATGGTGACCTCGTCGCCGGGGATCGGGACCGGGCGCGCGCGTCCGGACCGGTCAGGTTCGCCCAGCCGCATGTTCTGGCAGCGCAGCCCGGTGACCCAGCCGTCGGCGCTCCCCACGACCTCGAGCGGACTGGTGAGCCAGTGGAACCGGACGCCCTCCTCGATCGCGTGGCCATACTCCTCGACGCGGGCGCTCATCTCTTTTTCGCCGCGGCGGTAGACGATCATCGCCTCCTCGGCACCCATCCGGAGCGCGGTCCGCGCGGCGTCCATCGCCGTGTTCCCCGCTCCGATCACGGCGACGCGCTTGCCCACGTTCACCGGAGTGTCGGTCTCGGGGAAGTCGTAGCCGCGCATGAGGTTCACCCGGGTCAGGAACTCGTTCGCCGACATGACCCCGTTGAGATCCTCGCCCGGGATGCCGAGGAACTGCGGCAGTCCGGCGCCGGTGCCGACGAACACGACGGCATGGCCGAGTCGACCGAAGAGCTCGTCGAGCGTCAGCGTCTTGCCGATGACGACGTTGCAGACGATCTCGACGCCCATCGCGGTGAGCATGCCGATCTCCCAATCGAGGATCGCCTTGGGCAACCGGAACTCCGGGATGCCGTACCGGAGCACGCCGCCGGGCGCGTGGAGCGCTTCGTAGATCGTGACCGGGTAACCGAGCCGGGCGAGCTCGCCGGCGCAGACGAGCCCCGAGGGCCCCGAGCCGATGACCGCGATCTTCTCCGTGCGCGTCGGTCGGACCGGCGCGGCGGCGTCCTGGGTCCGCTCCCAGTCCGCGACGAAGCGCTCGAGATGGCCGATCGCCACCGGCGCGAGGCGCGTTCCGAGGCTGCAGCGCTCCTCGCACTGCGACTCCTGCGGACAGACTCGTCCGCAGATCGCCGGCAGCGGATTCGCGCCGCGGAGGATCCGCGCCGCGCCGGCCATGTCGCCGATCGCGACGGCATGGATGAAGTCCGGGATGGGGATGCCCACCGGGCAGCCTGCGATGCAGACCGGGTCCTGGCAGCGCAGGCAGCGCTCGGCCTCGAACGCGGCGTGGAACACGGTGTACCCCTCGTTCACTTCGCTGAAATCGTGGGCGCGAACGGCCGGCTCACGCACCGGCATGGGGGTCTTCTCCGCGCGCTTGACCGGCATCAGCGCACCTCCGCGGGAACCGGTACCGCGGCGCAGGCGAGGCGCTCGGCGGCCTGCTTCTCCTGGCGGACGTACTGCTTGCTCCGGCGCATCCCCACGGCGAAGTCGACCTGGTGCGCGTCGAAGATCGGGCCGTCGACGCAGGCGAACCGCGTTTCCCCGCCGACGATGACCCGGCAGCCGCCGCACATCCCGGTGCCATCGATCATGAGCGGGTCGAGCGAGACGAGCGTCTTCACCTTCGGCTCGCGGGTCGCCTCGGCGATCGCCCGGAGCATGACCATCGGACCGATCGCGACGACGGTGTCCGGCCGACCCGGTCCCTCGCCGGCGATGAGCTGGGCGAGGCGCTGGGTGACGAAGCCCTTCATGCCGGCCGAGCCGTCATCGGTGCAGATCTCGACATTCGTGCAGATCGCACGGAGCTCGTCGATGAGGATGAGCAGATCCTTGTTCCGTGCCCCGACGATCGCGGTCGTCGTGTCGCCGCGCGCCGAGAGCTCCTTCATGAGACAGAGCAGCGCGGCCGAGCCGAAGCCGCCGCCCACGGCGCAGACGTGGCCGCCGGGCGCGATATCGACCGGCATGCCGAGAGGACCGACGACATCAAGGATCTCGTCGCCGACCTCGAGGGCGCAGACGCGCGTGGTCGTCGCGCCGACCGCCTGGACCACGATCGTGATCGTGCCCGCGGCGCGGTCGTAGTCGGCGATGGTCACCGGGATGCGCTCGCCGCCCTCGCGGACGCGGAGCATGACGAACTGCCCCGCTTTCGCCGTCGCCGCGATGAGCGGCGCGTCGAGGCGGAACAGCTTCGTCACCGGGGTGAGCTGGCGGGTTTCGACGATCCGTGCCATCCCTGCCCCCTAGAGGTCCGGGCTCGCGTGCATCGCCTGAAGGCGCTTCCAGCGGCGGTCGGCCTCGTCCTGGATGCTCTCCACGACCCCGGCATTCGTGGGCGAAAGAAGGTGGCGGGTCTTCCCCATCGTCGCGAGCCAGTCGGCGACCGGGCGGCGGCGCCCGGTCGCGTCGGGGTCGTAGGTGATCGTCGTCTTGCCGTGCTCGACCTCGTAGAGCGGGAAGAAGTTCGAGTCCACCGCGGCCTGAAGCACCGGCTGCGCGGCGTCATCGGTCGTCCGCCAGTTCAGCGGACAGAACGAGAGGATCTTCCCGTAGACGAGACCTTCGCGCTTCGCGTACCACTGCGCCTTCGCGACCTTGCGCATGAGGTCCTCGGGGTATCCCTCACTCGCGGTGAAGACGTACGGCAGGTTGCATGCGGCGAAGATCTGGGCGGTGTCCTTATGGTGGTAGCGCTTCCCCGGAAGCTTCGCGCCGACCTCGCTGGTCGACGTGCGGTGGCCGAGGGGGGTCGAGTACGAGAGCTGCGCTCCGGTGTTCATGTAGCCCTGGTTGTCGTACTCGATGATCATCATCTTGTGATTCCGGTGCGCGGCACCAAGCGCCGGACCCATCCCGATATCCATTCCCCCGTCGCCGCTCACCATGAGGAAAGTGATGTCCGACGAGGCGGGCAGCTCGCCCCGCCGCACCCGCTCGTGGTAGATCTCGACGAGCCCCGACAGGGTCGCCGCGCCGTTCTGGAACAGGTTGTGGACGTAATTCACCCGGTGCGCGGTCGAGGGGTAGCCGGTCGTCACCACCATCGCGCACCCGGTCTGGAACAGCACGACCAGATCGCCCTCGAGCACCCGGTAGACCTGATGGAGCGTCGGGAGGATGCCGCAGCCGGGGCAGGCGCCATGGCCCGGCGCGACACGGCTCGGGACCTCGGTCATCTTCCAGAGCGGCTCGAGCTCGACGTTGAGGCGCCCGGTCACCGGGTCGGGCGTCACCTTGGCCATCCCGCGCGAGACCTCGGCTGTCGTGAGTCGCGGAAGGCCGGGACGCGGCGCGCGATCCGGACTACCGGGAGTCGCGCCGTGGTAGGCAAAGGGCTCGACGGTCTCACCGTGCGCGGCGGCGAGCGCGTCGCCGAAGAAGCGCGCCGCGTCGGCGGCGTAGAAGTCCTTCCCGCCAAGGCCGTAGACGCGCGAGAGGACGCGGGACCGGTTCTCCGGATCGATCTGGAGTGCCGCCCGCACCTCGAGCGAGAGGTTCCCGCCATCGGCGCCGTACGAGTCGGCGCGGTCGCCGATCGTGACCCCGCGCACCGGGCGGAGCGCGCGGCGGAGCTCGTCAGACGGGAACGGCCGTAGGACGTTCAAGGAGAGCACGCCGACCCGCTCACCCTTCGCGCGAAGGTCGTCCGCGGTCTCCTTCGCCGTCTCGGCGGCGGAGTTGAGCAGGACGACCGCGGCCTCGGCGTCATCGGTGCGGTAAGCGTCCACCATCGGATAGGCGCGGCCGGTGAGCCCCGCAAGCTCGGCGAGGACCGCGGGGATGACCCGCCGTGCGGCGTCCATCGCCTGCGAGAGCTGGACCTTGTTATTGATGAGGTCGGGATCGTTCATATACGG
>JAYVCA010000188.1:0-4181 GCA_043750135.1 Chloroflexota bacterium
CCGAGCGCCGCGGCGGCCGTCCGCGCGTCAGGTGGGGCGCTCACCAGAAGCGTGGCGATCGAGACCGCGGCAGCGCCCTTCAGGATGTCGAGCGCTCCGACGAGGATCGCCGCTCCCGGGCCGAGCGTTCGGAGGGTGTTGGTCGCGCCGGTCGACCCGGAGCCGATCGTCCGCAGATCGACGTTGCGATACAGCTTGCCGACGAAATAGCCACTCGAGAACGATCCGATCGCGTAGCCGATGAGGAGTGCGAGCACGACGCCGAGCCAGGAGACGTCGGACGCGTCAATCATCGCGCGCCCCACGGAACTGGACGCGGATCGGCGTCCCGGCGAGCGGAAAACGCTCGCGGATCTGGTTTTCGAGGTACCGCTGATACGAGAAGTGCACGAGGTCCGGACGGTCGACGAAGAACACGAAGGTCGGGCAGCTGGATTTGCCCTGGAGCACGTGGTGGAAGCGGACTTCCTTGCCGCGATTCGTTGGCGGCGGATGCGAGCCGATGGCATCCACGAGGAGGCGGTGCAGGTCGGCGGTCGCGACGTGGACTCCCCGCGTCGCGACGATCGCGGTCGCATCGGCGAGGGTCGCCTCGACGTTCCGGCCATTCTTCGCGGAGACGTAGTGGCTCTTCATCCATGGCGCGAAATGGAACTCTCGCGTCACGTCGCGCATCATGCGCTCGGTCGTCTCCGGGCCACGGTCGACAGCATCCCACTTGTTGATCGCCAGGACCAGACCCACGTTCGCGTCAATGACGTATCCGGCAACATGGGTGTCCTGCGCGGTGATGCCTTCGGTCGCGTCGATGAGCAGGATCGCGACGTCCGCCCGCTCGACCGCGCTCACCGTGCGAAGCAGGGCGTAGCTCTCGATGCCTTGGTCGATCCGGCCACGCCGTCGGATACCGGCGGTATCGACCAGCAGGAGCCGCTTTCCGTCGCGCTCCACGATGGTGTCGACGGTGTCGCGGGTCGTTCCCGGGATCTCGCTCACGACCGCACGCTCAGCGCCGACGACGGCATTCAGGAAGCTCGACTTCCCCACGTTCGGGCGGCCGACGATGGCGATCCGCGCGTCGTACTCCTCCTCGGCCGCGTCCTGCGACGGGAGCAGCGTGAGGATCGCGTCGAGCAGGTCGCCGGTCCCGGTGCCCTGGATCGCCGAAACGGTGTGGACCTCACCCAAGCCCAGTGCGTAGAACTCCGCGGCCTGCGCTTCCCCGCGCCACGAGTCGCTCTTGTTCGCGACCACCAGCGTGGGTTTGCCGCTGCGGCGGAGCCGATCGGCGACCTCGTGTTCGACCGGGAGGATCCCGGTCTTTGCGTCGACCAGGAACAGCACGACGTCGGCGTCATCGATCGCCTGTTCGGCCTGGCGACGCACGCCGGCCTCCATCTCCCCCCGGCGCGGATCGTCGAGGCCGCCGGTGTCAACGAGCGCGAATTCGTGACCGCTCCACTCGACGGTCCCGAACAGCCGGTCGCGCGTGGTGCCGGGAAGGTCTGCCTCGATCGCGAGACGTTCGCCGACCAGACGATTGAAGAGCGTGGACTTGCCCACGTTCGGCCGGCCGACGATCGCGACGACCGCTCGAGTCACCTAGCCGGCCAGCGCTTCGGCGCGCTCCTTCACTTCAAGGAGCGTCTCCATGGGCGTGGAGCAGCCACCGATGAGCCCGATCCGCTCCTGACCGTCCAGCCACTCGGGAAGAAGCTCGGAGGCATGCTCGATGTGATACGCGGTACGCCCCTGCATCCGGGCGAGGTTCACCAGCTCGCGGGTGTTCGCCGAGTTCTTGCCGCCGACGACAACGATCGTGTCGGTCTCTCCAGCGAGCTCGGTCGCGGCCTGCTGCCGCTTCACCGTGACCGGGCAGACCGTGTTGAAGATCTTGGTCTCCTGCGAGATCTCCGCGACGTGCGATACCAGCTCCTTGAACGCCCACGGCGGTTGGGTCGATTGCGACACCACGCCGGCCTTCCGCATCTTCGGGAGTCGCTCCCACTCCTCCTTGGTCTCGACGATGATGTAGTTCTCGCCGGCGAAGCCGACCAGACCGATCACCTCGGGGTGCGCGGGCGTCCCCAAAATGACGACGCGGTAGCCTTCGTCGGCGAGCTGCTTGGTGAAACGCTGGGCCCGCAGCACGAGCGAGCAGGTCGCGTCGATGCATTCGAGGCCTTGCGCCTCGATCTTCGCCCGCATCTCGGGCGGGACCCCGTGGGCCCGGATCACGACCATGCCCGACGGGGCCTCGGAGGGATCCTTGATGACGGTCACCCCGCGCGCCGCGAGGCGCTCGCTGATCTTCGGGTTGTGGACGACCTGGCCGAGGTTGTAGACGGGCTTGCCGGTCTCGGCGGCGGCCTCGGTCAGCTCGACCGCTTTCTTCACCCCGAAGCAGAACCCGTTCTCGCGCGCGAGGAGCACTTCCATAGGCTCAGTCTATGCGCCGCGGATCCTCTTTCGACCCCTGTGCGGCCTCCGTTGGCGGGCTCGTCGCACCGTTTTCGCCGTAGAAGCCGCGCATCTGCGACGGCAGCAGCGCCGCGACCCGGGTCATGATCGCGTCAGTCAGCGCTTGCTCGTCACGAGGCCCGGGCGGGAGCAGGTCGGCGGCGAGGAACGGCCCGCCGATGCGCACTTCGATGCGCCCGCGCCGGGGCCCGAAGATCTGGCGCTCGTGGGTCCCGACGACCGCGATAGGCACCAGGGGCGCTCTCGATCGCAGCGCGAGGAACCCGATGCCGGGATGCCCGCGCCGCATCATCCCATCGCGGCTGCGGGTGCCTTCCGGGAAGAAGCCGAGGGGAAGCCCGGCAGCGAGCACGCGCAGGCAGGTCTGCAACGCCCGCCGATCGGCCTCGCCGCGCCGGACCGGGAAGCAGCCTTTCGCGTGCATCAGGCCGCCGAGCACCGGTGTGTCGAACGCCTCTTCCTTGGCCATGAACCGGATCGCCACACCCAGCGCGAACTCGATGACCGGCGGATCCAGCCAATTGGTGTGGTTCGCCACGACGATGTACGGGCCCTTCGCCGGAAGATTCGCGCGACCGGTCACGCGCATCGGGTAGAGCGTCGCGCAGAGCGCGCGCAACGCGGGGAACAGGATCCGCCAGAGCCAGAGGCGCTCCTCCGGCCAGGTGGGCCCGCCGAGGGCGTCGATCAGTCGGGGCGTGCGATCGTTCCCAGGACCCGCTCGAGCGCGTCGCGGACCGCGAGTCCATCGGTCTGCACCACGACCGCGTCCACCGCGGCCTTCAACGGAGACGTCACCCGCTCGGTGTCGAGTTGGTCGCGCCGCAGGATCTCGTGCAGGAGCTCCTGCCGGGGACGGTGTTCGCCGCGGATAGCGAGCTCCTCCTCGCGGCGGCGGGCCCGTTCGCCGGCCGATGCGGTGAGGAAGATCTTCCGTTCCGCGTCTGGAAGCACGACCGTTCCGATGTCGCGACCGACCATCACGACACGACCGCGCTGCGCGACCGCACGTTGCTGCTCGACCATCGCGTCGCGGACACCCGGCACGCGCGCGACCTGAGACACGATGTGATCGATGTCTTGGGTGCGGATCTCCCAGGTGACGTCGCTGCCGTCGAGAAGAACGGTATAGGCCCGCCCATCTTGTTTCGTCGGCGGCCCGATGGCGACCCGAGCCGACCGGGCGAGCGCGGTGAGCTGCTCTGCGTCATCCGGATCGATCTGACGGCGCTGCGCCGCCAGAGCGATGGCCCGGTACATCGCGCCGGTATCGAGGAACAGGTAGCCGAGACGCTCGGCGACGAGCGCGCCGATCGTGCTCTTCCCCGCCCCGGCGGGTCCGTCGATCGCGATGGTCCGGGGGAGCGCCATCAGGCCGGCCGCCCGACTGGGCGGGGCCGGGCCGGTCGTTCCAGCCGCGTCGGCCGGCTCGGACGACTGGGCCGGCTGGGCGCAGCGGGCCGAGCCGGCCGCGCCGGCCGGGTCGCGTGCGTCGGACCGGCCGGCGCGACCAGGGCGCGGACCTCGCTCGGGGTCAGCTCGCGCCACGCTCCTGGCGCGAGGGTCCCCAGCCGCAGTCCGCCGATGCGCACCCGGCGGAGCCGCACCACCTGCAGATCGACCCCCAGGCACATCCGTCGGATCTGACGCTTCCAGCCGGTCTCGAGCACCAGCCGCAGCCGCGCGCCGCCCCCGGTGCG
>JAYVCA010000189.1:0-5820 GCA_043750135.1 Chloroflexota bacterium
GTGACGCGTGGCTACCGGCTCGATCAGCCGCGCGAGATGTACTTCGATGAGGTCTATCACGCGCGGACCGCGTTCGAGCTTCTGGCCGAGCGCGAGCCATACGAGTGGACCCACCCCCACCTGGCGAAAGAGATCATGGCGCTCGGGATCCTGGGCTTTGGCGGCGACCGCGTCGCCAGCACCGAGACCGGCCCCGGCCGAACCGTTGCGTTCGCTGTCGGCAACGACGGCCTGCGGGCCTTCGCCCAGGACGACGGGGCGATCCAGATCCTGACTCGTGGCGGCGCGCCGGGCATGCGCATTCCGAGGCCGCGCGCAGCGCGCGCGCTCGCAATTGACGGGCGAACGCTCTACGGCGTGGATGACGACGAGGTCTTCGCGGTGTCGCTCGACGATGTCGCGAAGACGCGCACCGCCCAGCGGATCGTCCACGACCCGGTCACCGCATTCGCGATGCTCGGTGGGCGTTTCGTGGTCGGCAGTGCCTCAGGAACCGTCATCCTAGGCCCGCTCGACGAGCCCGCGCCCGGCGGCGTGCCAACAGTCGCCCTTCCGCCGAGCGTCGCGCTTGCGTCGAAGCCGGACGGATCGGAGCTGTACCTCGTAGACCCCGGTGGCACGGTGCACGTCATCAACAGCACGACCGGCACAGAGTCCAAGAGCTATCCATCTGTTGCGGTGGAGCGCGCCGTCGCGTACGCGCAGGGGCCGCACGCCCTCGTGCTCGCGCGAGCCGGCGAGGCGATCCTGGATCTCATCGACATCGAGGATGGGCATCGCGATCAGGTACCTCTGGCGAACGCCCGCACCGGGAGCTTCGCCGCCGGCGCGACCGCGCTCGCGACGGTACCTCGCACTGACATCGTCTACGCCGTCGCGGATGGACGGATCGTGGTCATCGATCCGCACGGGCTCTCGCCATTTGCGTCGATCGGCGTCGCGGACCGCGGCCTTCTCGGGGTCGATGGGACCGCCGACACGATCCTCGTGGCCGGGGGCTCGCTTCCGACCGCGCTCATCGACACCGGCCGTCACGCGCTCGCGTGGCGTCTTCCCGGGGTCGTCGCCGCGGCGCTCCTGGCGTTCTTTCTCGTGCTTTTGGCGCGCCGGCTGTTCGCCTCGCGGATCCTCCCGCTCTTGGTCGGGATCGCGGTCATCATCGATGGCTCGATGTTCGCGCAGGCCCGCATCGGGATGAATGACAGCTACGTGGCGCTGTTCATCGTCGCCGGTTGGTATTTCATCGTCGCGGCGCACCGGCCGCGTCTGTCGCGGACCGCGGATCTGCTCATCGCCGGCGCCTTCCTCGGCCTGGGCGCGGCTTCGAAATGGGCGGCGTTCTACACCCTTGCCGGGGTGCTCGTCGCCGCGCTCGCGGTGACCGCGCACGCGTACGCGAAAGGACGTCCCGGATCTGGCGGGCCGCTCGATCTGCTCGCTGGTCGCGGCCGGAGTGCGGCACTCCTCTTCGTGTCCTTCGCGGTCGTGCCGGTCGCGATCTACGGCGCCAGCTATCTCCGCTGGTTCGGGGGACCGACCGCGCCGTACGGCTGGGACCTGGTTGAGCTCACCAAGCAGATGTACTGGTATCACTCCGGCCTCACCTCGCCACACCCGGCGGCCTCACCGTGGTGGAGCTGGCCGCTCGTGCTCAAGCCGGTCTACTGGTACTACGGCCAATCGGATGGCACCAACAACGCGTACATCTACGACGCCGGCAACATCGTGCTCTTCTGGGGTGCGTTCGCCGCGACGATCTGGTGCGCGGTCGCCGCGATCCGTGCGCGATCGGCGACGCTTGGTTTCGCGGTGTTCGCGCTCCTCGTCCAATACGTGGCCTGGATCCCGATCAGCCGCGTGCTGTTCTTTTATCACTTCTACACCGCGCTCCCGTTCTACCTCCTCGCGCTCTGCGTCGGCCTCGTCATGCTCTGGGAGGGTGGCCGCTCACGGCTGGTCATCGGCTACCTCGGCCTGGCCGCAGCGGCGTTCGTGTTCTTCTATCCGTTCGTCTCTGGTCAGCCGGTGCCGGCTCAGCAAGCCGCGATGTTCTTCGTCCTCCCGACCTGGCAGTACGACTGTCAGTTCTATCCGTCGTTCGTCTGCCCGATCAGTGGGCCGAGCGATCTCCCGATCCTCGCCACCGTCGGACGCCTCGGGATCGCGGCGATCGCCGGGGCGGTGGCCGCAGGGGCGTTCGTGGTGGCACGATCGCCGCGCGGTGCGCTCGCGGTCGTCCGGGATGGGCTAGGGCGCGCTCGGGGCCGGGCTAACCGCCGGGCTCGCTGAGGCTCCGGCGGATCGGCCGGGTGTCGCCGGCTGGTCGGTCGGCTGGATGCCGGGCGCGGTGCCGATGATCGCCGCGGCCAGGGCTCCGGCGACCCCGACGGCAAGGAGCGCCACGAGGATCACCGTCCCGACGGTCGCGCGCGCCGTCGCGCGCTGCCCTGCCGGGTAAATGAGGACCGTGACGTTGTCCAGGCCGCCACGGGCGTTCGCCATCTCCACCAGCTCGTCGGCGGCACCCGCGGGATCACCTGCCGATGCGCGTGCGGCGATCTCGGCGTCCGACACGTGGCGGGTGAGGCCATCTGAGCACAGGACCAGCCGGTCACCGGGGTCGAGGGTCTCGACGAAAATATCCGGCTGCACGCCGCGCGCATCGCCTATGAATCGGACGATCGAGCTCGCCGGACCGCCAGCGTGATCGGTCGTGATCTGCCGTGACGTCCCGCGACGGATGAGATACGCCCGGCTGTCGCCGACGTTCGCCACGCAGGCCTCGCGCCCGCGGATCGCCGCCGCGACCAGGGTCGAGGCGGCCTGGGGGTGCCCGAGCTCGGCGCTCCGGCGGAGGACCGCCTCGTTCGCACGCTGGATCGCGGAAGCGAGGGCGGTCCGCGTGCTCTCGCGGGATCGCGGGGCGGCGAACGCCGCCGCGAGGGTGTCGACGGTGACGGCGCTGGCGATCTCTCCGCCCGAGGAGCCGCCGACCCCGTCCGCGACGGCGAGGAGCACCGTTCCGGCGTAGCGCCGCGCGATCCAGCGGTCCTCATTGCGCTCGCGCACCCGGCCGGTGTCGCTTCGCGCGACGGCCGGGTCAGTCACTCTTCTTGACACAGTCCTTTCCCGGGACGTAGGTCACCGTCACCCGTCCCCCCCGCGCGATCGGAGCGCCAGCAGCAGGATCCTGACGCTGGACCGTGCACGAGGGTCCTTGCAGCGCCGCATCGAAGTTCCAAGTCACCGCGTACCCGGCCGCGCCGAGCGAGCTGATCGCCTCGTCGAGCTTGAGCCCGATCACCCGTGGCGTGCCGCCCGCAGCAGCCGGTGGCGCGGCCGTCGCGGTCGCGGGGCTCTTGGTCGTGGTCCCGGGGAACCGAACGAAGAAGAGCGCGACCGCCGTGAGCAGGAGCAGCACCAGGCCGAGCGCAAGAAGACTGTCGAACCGGAGACGCGTCGATCTCCCGCGCCCGCCCCGGCGAGCAAGGGGGAGGATGTGTTCCACGAACCCGCCGCGCGAGGCGCCCGCGAGGGCCGCGGCGAACGCGCCCGCACTAGGGTACCGATCGACCGGATCGCGCGCGAGACCCCGCGCGATGATCGGCGCGATCCCGGGCGGCAGATCGCGGCGCACCGCGGCAAGGGACGGCGCCTCGTTGGAGAGGCGATCGCGCAACAGATCCTCGGTCTCGACTCCGGCATACGCGGGACGACCGGCGAGAAGCTCGAACGCGACGAGGGCCAAGCTGTACACGTCGCTGCGCACCGTCGGTGGCCGACCTTCGATGCGCTCCGGCGCCACATATCGGGCAGTGCCAACAAGCTCACGCTCCTCTGCGCCGCGGGCCGCCCGCGCGATCCCGAAGTCGGTGAGCTTGGCCAGGCCGCGATCGGTGACGATGACGTTCGCCGGCTTCACGTCGCAGTGGACCATTCCGGCCTGGTGCGTCGCATCGAGTGCCGCGGCGACCTGCGCGATCAGATCGGCCGCCTCGGCCGGTGGGAGCGCGCCGCGATCGGCCACGAGGGCTCGAAGTGTTTGCCCGCGGACATACTCCATGACGATGAACGCGTCAGTGCCGTCCTGGCCTTCGTCGTAGACGGTGACGATGTTCGGGTGGGTGACCGCGGCAGCCCGCTTGGCCTCATCGGTGAAGCGCTCGCGAAACGCCTCATCGGCCTCGGGGCCCAGGATCTTCACCGCGACATCGCGTCCGAGACGGATGTCGCGGGCCCGCCAGACCTCGGCCGTCCCGCCGGAATCGATCCGGCCCAGCAGCTGGTACCGATCGGAGATGAGACGGCCTCCGCCGATGACTTCGGTCCGATCCATCCGATCCATGGTCACGTCCGGGCGTGTCGCAACAACGATGCCGTAGCCGTCACGCGAGCGCTACCAGGGCGGCCAGGGCGTCCTCATAGATCGCGTCACTGCGCGCGATGGTGAGCTCCTCGCCGAGGAGATCGCTTACTTCCGGCCGGCGGAGCGCGACCACCCGCGAGACGACCGTGGCACCACCGATGACGACGCTCGTACTGGCGTGGGTGCCTTTGATGCGCTTGATCACAAACTCGGCCTCCCGCCCACCAGCGCTCGCCTGGATGCGCAGGCCCGACAGATCACCCTCGTCCATCCCGTGCTCGAAGCGCGGCCGCACGCGCATCCGAACCAGGCGGCCATCATCGCGGGCCATCGCGAACAACAGACCGCCGGCTTCGGACGGCGCAAGGCGCTCGACGGCGCGCCAGCCGAGCCGTGACGCGAGCCAGCCGATGAATAGGAGCGCCTGGGACGGGTGGATCTTGCGTCCGTCCGCGTCGACGGCGAATCCGACGCGCACGCCGGTCACGCCACCCAGGTATGGCCGCCACGCCGGGACGTCGAAGAACTGCGCCGCGAGCTCCCGCCACGCGGTGAGCCGGGTCCAGTTGAAGTCGGTCACGCCGTAGCGGTCGTGCCCGCGGCGCGCGATCGCGGCGATCGCCGGGAGCGTGCGATCCGGTCGGGCAAAGTCCGCCGAGTCCACGATGAAACGATCGGCGAGGCGCAGGAGCGCCTCGAAATGAGACGCGGCGAGTGGCGGCGTCCCGGTCCACCACAGGAACACCGGAAGATCGGGGAGCAGGAGCGGGATGACCGCGCTCGCGAGGCGCGCGTCAGCATCGCCATGCGCCCGGATGAGGATCTGCTCGTAGGACACTGGCTGCTTTTCACCGGAGCCGGCCAGGCGGCAGTACAGGTCGAGCGCGCTGATGCCCGCCTGACGCTCGCGGTCCGCGAGGATGACGACGGCGCGCGACGGGTGACGGACCGCGAGGTCGGCGATCGTCCGCGCGGCCCGGAGCGCGTGCGCCTCGCGCGTGGCGAAGACCACGAGGTTCAAGACCGAGGCGCGCGCGACCGGAACGCCGAGCTCGCGTGGAAATGCGCCGCGCGACCGTCGAAGTCGGGCGAGCTCGTGCTCGATCCCGCCGATGCCGCTGGTCGGCGTCCCCCAGACCGCTTCGTCGACCGGCGGGATCATGCCCGGCCTACGGCTTCCGCCACGCGCGGCCGTCCCGCCCGATGAGCAGGTCGGCCTCGGTGGGTCCCCAGGTCCCGCCGGCGTAGGTCGGAAGGTCCGCGCCGGAGCTGCCCCAACCCGCGGCGATCGGGTCGACGAAGCGCCAGGCCTGCTCGACTTCGTCCTGTCGGGTGAAGAGCGTGGGGTCGCCGCGGAGGGCGTCGGTGATGAGCGTCTCATACGCGTCCGGCGCATCCACCATGAACGACGCGCCGTGCACGAAGTCCATGTTCACGCTCCGGATGCGGATCCC
>JAYVCA010000190.1:0-16194 GCA_043750135.1 Chloroflexota bacterium
CACGGAGTCGCGGTCGTGACCGACGGCCCGCGACGCTGCGGAGCCCATCGAGCGATGGGTCATCGCCCTTGCAGCCTATCTGCCAGGACCTACACGGCCATGAGTCCGAACCGCCCTGGGGCGATGACGCCTCGGCCGGCGGTCGGGTAGGATGAGCCGCGTGCATGCGACACGATGCGCCTCCTGATCCTCGGAGCCACCGGAAAGATCGGAGGCCTGGCGCTCGTACGAGCATTGGCCGATGGCCACGACGTGGTCGCGCTGGTCCGCGACGCTGCTCGGCTGGAGATCCGCGAGCGGCTGACCATCGTCCCGGGGACCATCGCCGACGCGACCGTGATCTTGGGCGCCCTTGCGGGGTCCTCGGCGGTCATCGCGGCCGTCGGTCCGCGGTCGAACACGGCGGAGGACGAGCTGGCGCTCGAGGTCGGAATGCGCAACCTCACGGCGGCGATGGAGGCTGCCGGCGTCAACCGCCTGATCGCCCTGTCCGGTGCTGCGGTGGCCGTACCCGGAGACAGGAAGCCACTCTTGGATCGGCTCGCATCTGTCCTCGTTCGGCGGTTTGCGCGGCACGTTGTCGGGGCCAAGCAGCGCGAATACGAGGTCTTCTCGGCGACGGGGCTGGATTGGACGGCCCTGCGCCCACCGCTTGTCATTGACGGCCCGTCGAAGGGCTACCGGCTGGACGAGCGACTGAAGTTCGGCGCTCGCGTCAGCCGCTCGGATGTCGCCGACGCGCTGGTCGATCAGCTCGCCGATAGTCGCTTCCGGCAGGCCGCTCCGTTCGTCCTGCCGAAAGGCCGCCCGTAGGATTCTGGGCCGGTCGAGGCGACGGTGAGCTGCGACCTCGTGGCCATTCCGATTGCCAGAGACCGCACGGTCGGGGCGAGAGGATTTGAACCTCCGACCTCAGCGTCCCGAACGCTGCGCGCTGCCAAACTGCGCTACGCCCCGTGCGAACCATCAGTCTATCAGTGACCGTGACCGTGACGCAGTGGACGGCGACAGGTACAGCGGCACTCTAGACTCGATCACAGAATGCTCTCCGAGTACCTTCCGGTCCTCGTCCTCTTCGTGCTCGTTTCGGTCATCGGAGTGGTGGCGACGCAGATCCCACGGTTCGTCGCTCCGCGACGTCCGTCGCTCGCGAAGCTCGCCGCCTACGAGTCCGGGATGAGCCCGATCGGCCCGGCCTGGAAGCGTGTCCCGATCCGTTTCTACGTCACCGCGATGCTCTTTGTCCTCTTCGACGTCGAGATCGTGTTCTTCTACCCCTGGGCGGTGGCCCTGAAGCGGCTGGGCCTGTTCGGCCTCGCTGAGATGGGTGTCTTCGCCGGCCTGCTGTTGCTCGGGTACGTCTACGCCTGGCGGAAGGGCGCGTTTCGATGGGAGTGACCCGCGACGCGATCGTCGAGCAGCCAGGTGGCTACGGCCAACAGCAGTCGAGCGGCATCGTCTTCTCGACGATCGAGAAGGCCGCGAACTGGGCTCGGGGGAACTCGCTCTGGCCGCTCACCTTCGGGCTCGCCTGCTGCGCGATCGAGATGATGAGCATGTCCGCCGCGACCTTCGATGTGTCGCGATTCGGCTCAGAGATCTTCCGCGCAAGCCCCCGCCAGGCCGATCTCATGATCGTGGCCGGCCGCGTGTCCCACAAGATGGCACCGGTCCTCCGGCAGCTCTACGACCAGATGCCGGAGCCGAAGTGGGTGATCGCGATGGGCGCCTGCGCCTCATCCGGCGGCGTGTACAACAACTACGCCCTCGTCCAGGGCGTGGACAAGATCGTCCCGGTCGATGTGTATCTGGCCGGATGCCCGCCTCGCCCGGAGGCCCTCATCTTCGCGCTCATGCAGCTGCAGGACATGATCAAGCGCGGCGCGCGCCACCCGATCACGATCCAATGATCCGCGTCGCCGACGGCATCGCCACGGGCATCGTGAGCTCGTCCGCGCTTCGCCGTGTCGTGGCGGCGCTGCAGGCCGAAGGGTTCGACTATCTCGTTGATCTGTTCGCCTACGACACGCCGGACCGGCCGGCGCGATTCGATGTCGTCTACCTCCTCCACCGGATGAGCGACGGGGCGCGCACCAGGCTCAAGCTGTACGTCGGCGACGGGGAGCCCGTCCCGACGATCACGGATCTGTACCCCAACGCGGACTGGTACGAGCGTGAGGTCTACGACCTGTACGGCGTGGCCTTCAGCGGCCATCCGGATCTCCGCCGCATCCTGCTCCCCGACGACTGGATCGGACACCCGCTGCGGCGCGACCATCCGCTCGGCGGCGAGGTCGTTGCCTATGGCCTGCCAGACGAGGCCCGCCGGGACACGATCGCGCCGCTGGTGTTCCCGGAAGGCACCGCGCGATGAGCACGCAAGTCACCGGGCTGCCGCCGCACGAGACGATGCTCCTCAACATGGGACCGCAACACCCCTCGACCCACGGCGTCCTCCGGCTCCTCCTTGAGCTTGACGGCGAGGTCGTCGTGGAGGCCCACCCGGATATCGGCTTTCTGCACACCGGCATCGAGAAGTCGATGGAGTACCGGACCTTCCACCAGGCGATCACCCTCACCGACCGGATCGACTATCTGTCGCCCTATTCGAACAACCTCGCCTATGTGAATGCCGTCGAGAAGCTCTTCGGGATCAACGCACCACCGCGCGCGAGCTGGCTTCGGGTCCTGATCGCCGAGCTGCATCGCATCGGTTCGCATCTGGTGTGGCTCGGCACGGCCGCCATCGACCTGGCCGCCTCCAGCGTGCTCATCTACACCTTCCGAGAGCGCGAGGAGATCCTCAAGCTCATGGAGGAGCTCTCGGGCGTCCGGATGATGACCAGCTTCATCCGCATCGGCGGCCTGCCCGCGGACGTGCCACCAGGATTCCTCGACGGCGTCGGACGATTCCTCGAGCTGATGACCGCGCGGCTTCCTGAATATGACGACCTTCTACAGGACAACCCGATCTTCAAGGCCCGCACCGTTGGGATCGGACGGATCTCTGCCGCCGACGCGGTGGCGCAGGGCCTGACCGGCGCGAACCTCCGCGCGACCGGCGTGGCCTACGACGTGCGCCGGGCATTCCCATACGAGGTCTACCCGGAGCTCTCGTTCGACCTGCCGACCGAGACCGCGGGCGATGCGTATGCGCGCTACCGCGTCCGACGGCGCGAGATCGCGGAGAGCATCCGGATCTGCGCTCAGGTCCTCGAGCGGCTACCCGATGGCCCGATCCGCATCGACGACCCGCTCGTCGCATTTCCGTCGCGAGACAAGATCCACCGCTCGATGGAATCGCTCATCCACCACTACAAGCTGGCGACGGAGGGTCCGATCCCGCCACCCGGCGAGGCGTACTCGGCGGTCGAGTCGCCGCGGGGCGAGTACGGGGTGCACGTCGTGGCGAACGGGACGAACCTGCCGCAGCGGGTCCGCGTGCGCGCCCCGTCGTTCGCGAGCGTCCAGGCGCTCCCACTCCTGGTCCGGGGACACATGATCGCGGACTGCGTCGCCGCCCTGGCCTCGATCGACTTCGTGCTCGGGGAGGTCGACCGGTGACCCTGGACGCCGCGACACGGGAGCGGGTCGCGGCGCTCGCCACCCGGTATCCGACGCGCCGCGCGGCGCTTCTGCCGGCGCTCTGGCTGGTCCAGGAGCAGCGCGGGTGGGTCCCGCGCGAGGAGCTCGCCGAGGTCGCCGGGATGCTCGGGCTCGCCCCGGCCGATGCCGAAGGGGTCGCCTCCTTTTACTTCCTGTTCTCCCGGACCCCGACCGGCCGGACGGTCATCGATGTCTGCGACAACATCATCTGCCGAACGAAAGGCGCAGAGACGCTCCTCTCCGAGCTCTGCGCCGGATTGGGCATCGTTCCCGGCGGGACGACGGCCGATGGCCGGGTCACCGTGCGCCGCCAGGAGTGCATCGCCGCCTGTCACCAAGCCCCGGCCGTCCAGGTGGACCTCGAGTACCACGGTCCGGCGACCGCAGCGGGACTCCTCGCGGCACTCGACCGATGAGCGCAGCATTCGAGCCGGTCCTCCTTCAGCGGCTCGGCCTCGAGCGTGGGCAGGACCTCGATGTCTACGAGCGCACCGGCGGCTACGGGGCGCTGCGAAAGGCCGTTGGATCGATGACCCCCGAGGCGGTGACGAAGGAGGTCAGCGACTCGAATCTTCGCGGCCGCGGCGGTGCCGGCTTTCCGGCAGGGCGAAAGTGGTCCTTCATCCCAAGGGACGCGCCGGTGAAGTACCTCGCGGTGAACGCCGACGAGAGCGAGCCTGGGACGTTCAACAACCGAGTATTCATCGATACCGATCCGCACGCCCTGCTCGAAGGCATCCTCCTTTGCTGCTACGCGGTGGGCATCGGCGACGCCTACATCTACATCCGCGGAGAGAACGTCGCCGGCGCACGCACGCTCGAGCGTGCGGTCGCGCAGGCCCGCCGGAAAGGCTACGTCGGCACGGGCATCCTGGGATCCGCGTTCAGCTGCCAGATCCACGTCTACCGCGGCGCCGGGGCGTACATCTGCGGTGAGGAGACCGCGCTGCTCGAATCGATCGAAGGCCGGCGCCCTCAGCCACGCTCGCGGCCGCCGTTCCCGGCGGTGGTCGGGTTGTTCGGCAAGCCGACCGTCATCAACAACGTCGAGACCCTGGGCTGCGTCCCATACGTCATCGATCGCGGCGCGGCCTGGTTCAAGAGCATCGGTCCGGAGAACGCCCCTGGCCCGAAGCTCTACTGCCTCTCCGGGCACGTCGAGCGTCCGGGCGTGTACGAGCGCCCGATGGGGACCCCGCTCCGCGAGCTCATCGAGGAGCACGCCGGCGGGATCTCGGGTGGCCGCGGGCTCGGGTTCGTTATTCCCGGCGCGGCGGCATCCACCGCGCTCCTGCCGTCGGAGATCGACGTCGCGATGGAGTACGACGCACTCCGCAAGATCGGAACCGAGCTCGGGGCCGGCGGGATCATGGTGTTCGACGACACCGTGTGCATCGTCGACGCCCTGGCGCGGATCGCGCGATTCTTCCGTCACGAGTCTTGCGGGAAGTGCGTGCCCTGTCGCGAAGGCACGGTCTGGCAGCACGTCATCCTCGAGCGCCTCGCCGCGGGGACTGGCCGGTCCGACGACCTGGTGCGGCTCAAGCAGGTGAGCGAGCAGATCGGCGGGAAGACGCTCTGCGCCTTGGGCGACTTCGCCGCGTCGCCGCCCCAGGGCGCGCTCCGCAAGTTCCCTGAGCATTTTGCCGCGCACCAGGCCGGCGGCTGTCCGATCACCGCTCCGGTGACCGCTTCTGGCGCGCCTTGATGGCCGACGTGAAGGTCACCATCGACGACGTCACCGTCGAGGTACCCGCGGGCACGCTCCTCATCGAGGCCGCCGGGCAGGCGGGGGTCCATGTCCCACGGTTCTGCTACCACCCCAAGCTCTCGCTCGCGGGGGCTTGCCGCCTCTGCGCGGTGCAGATCGACAAGATCCCCAAGCTCCAAACGGCCTGCACCACACCGGTCGCCGACGGGATGGTCGCGCACACGAACACGCCGGAGGTCGCGGACGCGCGGCGCTCGGTCATCGAATTCCTGCTGGTGAACCACCCGCTCGACTGTCCGGTCTGCGACGCGGCGGGCGAATGCCCATTGCAGGACTACTCGCATCTGTACGGCCCGGACGAGTCGCGGTCGACCTTCCCCAAACGCCGCGCCGCGAAGGCCACGCGCCTTTCGCCGCTCGTCGTGCTGGACATGGAGCGCTGCATCCTCTGCTATCGCTGTACCCGCTTCATGGATGAGATCGCCGGCGACGCCGAGCTCGCGTTCACCGACCGCGGGTCGACGAGCGTCCTCGGGACCTTCGACGGCGCACCGCTGCGATCGAAATTCCAGGGGAACATCATCGAGCTCTGTCCCTGCGGCGCACTCACGAGCGAGCCGTACCGGTTCGCTGCCCGGCCGCAGGATCTCGCATTCGGCGACGCGGTGTGCAGCCATTGCGCGGTCGGCTGCGCGGTCCGCTACGAGGCTCGCCAGGGCAAGGTCGTGCGGGTAAAGCCGCGCCAGCATGAGGACGTCAATGAGGTCTGGCTATGCGACAAGGGCTATTTCGGGTACGAGTACGTGAGCGAAGGGCCGCGTCTGTTGCAGCCGCTCGTGCGCCACGGTGACGAGCTCGTTCCGGCGCGCTGGAATGACGTGCTCGATCACGTCGTCGACCGGCTGCGGGCGATCACCACGCGCTACGGCCCGGAGTCGATCGGCGTCATCGGCGGATCGCGCCTCACGAACGAAGAGGCGACGCTGCTGGCCCGACTCTTCAGCGTCGGCGTGGGCACTCCGAACATCGACCATCGCAGCGGCGCGCGGGTGTCCGATGGCGCGCTGATCGAACTCGCTGGCCTTCCGGTCCCGATCGCTGAGGTCGAGCAGGCCGACGCGTTCGTCTTGGCCGCCTTCGATCCCAGCGAGGAGCTCCCGATCCTGTGGCTGCGGATGCGGAAGGCACTCCGGCGGGGCGTTCCCGCGATCGTGATCTCCGCCCATCCGATCGACGCCGAGCGCGAGGCGACGGTCGTGATCCGAGCGGAGCCGGGCGGGGAAGCGGCGGCCCTCGCGGCGCTTGCGGCCGATCCTCCGGCGTGGCTCCGCGACGCAAGAAGGCCGCTTTACCTCTCCGGCGCGACGCTCGAAAGTCGCCCCGATGGCGAGGGCGTCGCGCGCGCGCTCGCCAACCTCGCCCTCGCGGTCTCGGGCCCGACCGCGCTTGAACGGACCGGCATCCTCATGCGTGCGCCCAATGCCATGGGCGCGCAGCTTGCCGGCCTGCTCCCGGGCCTCGGCGGCGTTGCCGGTGGCCAGATCATCGCGTCCGCCGCGGAGGGCCGGATCAAGGCGCTCTACCTCGTCGGCGTCGATCCGCTCCGCACGTTCCCGGACCGCGCCCTGGTGGAGCGGGCACTGCGCACGGTCGAGCTCCTGATCGTTCAGGACATCGCTCCGTCGGCGACCGCGGGCAAGGCCCACGTCGTCCTCGCCGCCGCCGCGCTCCCGGAGAAGGAGGGGACCGTCACCAACGTGGAAGGCCGGAGCCAGCGGATCGCGCCGGTGGTGCAGCCGCCCGGCGAGGCCCGGTCCGACCTCGCCATCCTCGTCGATATCGCCGCGCGACTCGATCTGCGCGAGCCGGCCTCGGAATTCCTCGCCCGCACCGCCGGCCGCCTCCCGGAGGCCGCCGCCGCGTTGCCGACCGCGGGCGCGCCGGGCCCCGGCACGGTCATGGCCGCGGCCCCGACGGGCGTGTACGGGGTCTATACCGGGGCCACGCCGGTCAGCCGGGGGGTGACCACGCAGAAACCGTTCTTCGCGCCGGGTGGGTGGCCGCTCGGCATGCCGGGATCGGCGCGAGTCTCGCCGATCCATCTCGGAGCCTCCCTGCCGTCGGTGCCGCTGTCGGCCGGCGAGGGGATCCTCCGCACCGTCGACCAGCCGCACGGCGTCGCCGAGCCGGGCGTGCGCACCGCACCGCGCCGCGACCGCCGCGTGCCGTACCCCGATGTACCGCCGACCCCAGCGCGGGGCGGCGGAGACGGCCTCGTTCTCATGACCGCACCGCTGCTTTTGGGCAGCGGAACGATGCTCGCGCAGTCCGATCGCCTGTTGGGTGATCGGGTGCGCGGCGCGATCGAGCTTTCACCGGCCGATGCAGCGGCTCGCGGGATCGTCGACGGCGATCCGGTCGTGGTCCAGAGCCGCCACGGCCGGGTGAGCGCGCAGGTGCGCGTGGTGGCTGCGATGCCCGCGGGTCGCGCATTTCTCGCGGAGAACGCGCCCGGGGTGCGGACCAACCTGCTCCTCGCCTGGGGCGACATGCTGCCGCGCGTCGAAGTGACGAGATCATGAATACCTTCATCGTCGCCACGCTGCAGGCGACATTCCTCGTCTTTCTCATCTTCACCGTCGCGGCCTACGCGATCCTCGCCGAGCGACGGATCATCGCTCGGATGCAGGCTCGCCTGGGTCCGAACCGCGTCGGCCCCTTCGGAATGTTCCAGCCGCTCGCGGATGTCATCAAGCTGCTCACCAAGGAAGAGATCCGGAGCGCCGGGGCGACGCGCTGGCTCCACGTCGTCGCTCCGATCCTTACGCTCGTCCCGATCGTGCTGGTCTTCGCGGTCATTCCCGCGGGTCCGGCCATCCACCTCGCCGATCTCTCGATCGGATATCTCTTCGTGGCCGCGGTGTCCTCGATCGGCGTGTATGGGGTGGTGCTCGGCGGCTGGAGCTCGAACAGCAAGTACGCGCTCCTCGGTGGACTCCGGTCGAGCGCGCAGCTCATCAGCTACGAGCTCGCGCTCGGGCTCGCGGCCCTCGGGGTCGTCGCGGCGACGGGGTCGCTCTCCCTCGTGCAGATCGTCGGTGCGCAGTTCCCACTGCCGTTCGCGATCGTCCAGCCGATCGGATTCGTGGTCTTCGTCATCGCGAGCATCGCCGAGGCAAGCCGTGCGCCGTTCGACCTTCCTGAGGCCGAGCAGGAGCTCGGCGCGGGCTATCACACCGAGTACTCGAGCTTTCGCTTCGCGCTGTTCCAGCTCGCCGAATACGTCCACGTGCTCGCGGCCGCCGCCCTCATCACGGTGCTCTTTCTCGGCGGCTGGTGGCCGTTCAGTGGAGGCTGGCTCGGCGTCGGGGCGGTCGCGGTAAAGATGGCCTCCTTTGTCTTCCTGTTCATCTGGATCAGGGCGACCACGCCGCGCGTGCGCTACGACCAGCTCATGGTCTTCAGTTGGAAGGTGCTCATCCCCGCGGCGCTGCTCAATCTCCTGATCGTCGCGCTCTGGGTGGTGCTCAGATGAGCCCCGCATGAGCCTGAAGCAGCCATTCCGCGATGTCCTCGCGACCGCGAAGGGGATGCGAGTCACCCTGCGCCATCTCTGGCGCCGTCCGGTCACCCAGCGATACCCGGAGGAGCGGCCGATCCTCCCACCCCGCCACCGCGGCCGGCACGAGCTCGAGCGCCACGAAAATGGCCTGGAGAAGTGCGTCGGCTGCGAGCTCTGTGCGCTCGTGTGTCCGGCGGACGCGATCTACGTGGAAGGGGCGGAGAACCCAAAAGACGCGCCGATCTCGATCGGCGAGCGGTACGCAAAGACGTACGTCATCAACCTCCTTCGCTGCATCTACTGCGGCTATTGCGTGGAAGCGTGTCCGACCGAGGCACTGCAGATGAAGGGCGAGTTCGAGCTCGCTGCCGCCGATCGCGCCTCGCTCATCGTGTCGAAGGAGCAGCTCCTCGCGACGCTGCCAAAGACTGAGCCCGAAGATTCCTGGATGCCGAGCTAGATGCCGGACTGGCTGACGGGCCTCGGAGCGGAGCAGGGGATCTTCGCCGTCGCCGGCGCGATCTGCGTCGTCTCGGCGGCGAATGCGGTCTTGCGCCGCGACCCGCTGACCTCCGCGCTCTCGCTCACACTCACGCTCTTCTCGCTCGCGGTCCTCTATCTGGGGCTTGGCGCGCCCTTCCTCGCCGGCGTCCAGGTGGCGGTGTATGCCGGAGCGATCATGGTGTTGCTCGTCTTCGTCATCATGTTGCTCGGCGCCGAGCGGCGGACCTCGCTCCCGGTCCGGCGGGCCCCGCTGGGAGTCACCGCGGTCCTGCTGAGCGGCGGGCTCTTCGCCGTTCTCGCGCTCGCGATCATCCGCGGCCAGCTACCGACGACGGTCAGGACGACGACGGCCGGTACCGACCACGTCGGAGCGATCGCCGACCTGCTGTTCAGCCGCTACCTGCTGCCCTTCGAGATCGCGAGCGTCCTTCTCCTCACCGCGCTCATCGCCTCGGTGTCGCTGGCGCGCCGCCGCTCGAGCGAGCGCGAATGGCCGGGGCGCCGCTGATGCCGACGGCCGCGTACCTGCTTCTCGGGGCGTTCCTGTTCGCGTTGGGCGCGTACGGCGTGGTCGTCCGGACCAACGCGCTGGCGATGCTCATCGCGGTCGAGCTGATGCTGAACGCCGTCAACCTCACCTTCGTCGCCGCAGCCCGCCAGTTCGGCGAGCTCGACGGTCAAGTGGTCGCGTTCTTCGTCATCGCGGTGGCCGCGGCCGAGGTCGCTGTCGGGCTCGCGATCGTCATCGACGTCGCGCGCCGGCGTGGCAGCGTGGACGTTGACGACGCGACGGATCTGCGCGGATGACGCTGCTCCTCCTCCCGTTGCTCCCACTCGGCGGCGCGTTGGTCATCGCCATCGTCGGCGGCCGCCTCGGCCGGCGGACGACCGGCGCGGTCGGGACGGCGGCGATCGCGCTCGCGTTCGGCGCGGCCATCTCGATGGTGGGGTCGGTGGCCGAGCGGCCGCGCCTCGAGGCACAGCTCGGCCCGTGGCTGCCGATCCCCGGCGCGGATCTGTCGCTCGTTCTCGAGGGTGCGGGGCTCGCGCTCGCGCTCATGGTCACCGGCGTCTCCGCCCTTATCGCGCTGTACTCGATCGGCTATCTGCCGCGGGGGCCGGGCGCGCAGCGGTACTTTGTGGCGCTCGATCTGTTCGTCGCAGCGATGCTGCTCATCGTCGTTGCCGGGAATCTCGTGCTCCTCTTCGCCGGCTGGGAGCTTGTGGGCCTGTGCTCCTATCTCCTCATCGGCCACGACCGCGAGCGGCCGGCCGCCGGTCATGCCGCGGTCAAGGCCTTCGTGGTGAACCGGGTCGGCGACGCAGCGTTCCTGGTCGGGATCTTCCTGTTCGCCGCGACCGCCAAGACGGTGAACATCGGCGAGCTGCGCACGACCGCGATCGAGCACCTCGGTCCGGATACCGGGCCGGCGTTCCTCGTCGCGAGCGCGCTCGTGCTGGTGGGAGCGCTCGCGAAATCGGCCCAGCTGCCGTTGCACGTGTGGCTGCCCGATGCGATGGAAGGCCCCACACCGGTCTCAGCCCTCATCCACGCCGCGACGATGGTGACGGCCGGGGTCGTCCTGCTCATCCGGCTGCGCGCGATCCTCTCGCCCGAGGTGCTCGTTGCCGCATCCCTCATCGGCGCGGCGACGGCGCTGTTCGCGGCGCTCGTGGCGCTCGGACAGCGTGACCTCAAGCGGGTGCTGGCCTGGTCGACTATCTCGCAAGTGGGCCTGATGTTCGTCGCGGCCGGACTCGGTGCGGTCTTCGCGGCGCTGTTCCATCTGCTCGCGCACGCCTTCTTCAAAGCCACCCTCTTCCTTGGCGCAGGCGCCGTGATCCACGCCACCGGCGGTGAGCAGGATCTCGCGCGCCTCGGCGGACTCGGTCGCCGACTCCGCTGGACCGCTGTCACGTTCGCCATCGGGGCGCTCGGTCTCGCCGCGCTCCCGCCCGCGTCCGGCTTTTTCAGCAAGGAGTCGATCGCCGTCGCTGCGATCGATCAGCCCCTCCTTCTCGCGACGGTGCTGCTCACCGGCGCGCTGTCGGCGTTCTACGCGGCCCGGATCTTCACCCTGGTGTTCCTCGCGCCCACGACCGGATCGCGACCGGTCCATGGCCCGCCGGCGGTCATGGTGCTCCCGCTCACGCTCCTCGCGATCGTGACCCTCGGGTTCGGCGCACTCGTGGCCGCGCACATCCTGCCGCTCGGACTCGGCCGTGAGTCCGAGACGCCGGAGTGGCTGCTCATCGTCTCCAGCGTCCTCGGCCTGGGTGGCGCCGCCCTCGGCTGGATCCTCTACCGGCGCGGTCTCCCGCAGGCCGCGGGGATCGAGCGGATCGTCGGCCGGGCCGCCGGCGGCTTCGGGGTCGATCGCTTCTACCGGCTGATGCTCGTCCGCCCGTTCGCGGCGGTCGCGCGTGAGCTCGACCAACGGGCCGAGCCCGCGAACGAGCGCGCGGTCGATGGCGTCGCCACCCTGGCCACCCGTGCGAGCGTGGCGGTGCGCCGGTTGCAGAGCGGGTCACTGCGCGGATACGAGACGCTCCTCCTCACCGGCGTCGTGATCCTGTTGGCGTTCTGGAGCCTGCGGTGATCTCGCTCGCCTCGCTCATTGGGGCAAGCGACCTCGTCATCATCCCGCTCATCGCCGCGATGGCCTGCGCGCTCCTCCCGCTCGGGAGGCTCGCGCGCTGGGTCGCGGTCGTCTCGGGGGTGATCGGCACCGGTCTGGCGATCGCGCTCGCGGCCGGCCCCCCGCCGGTCGGCGGCGGGCTCCGCGGAGAGGACCAGCTCGTCTGGGCACCGTCGATCGGCGCCGGGTATCACGTCGGTGCCGACGGCTTCGGGCTAGCCCTCCTGGCGCTCGGCGGCGTCCTGTTCGCCGTCGGCGCGCTCGCGAGCGGAGCGATGCGTAGCCGCGGCTACTTCGCGCTCTGGTGCGCGCTTCAGGCCGCGGTGTCGGGGGTCTTCGTCGCCCAGGATCTGTTGCTGTTCTTCGTGTTCTGGGAGGCGATGCTCCTACCGCTCGCGCTCCTCCTCTGGCAGTGGGGCGGTGAGGACCGGCGAGCCGCGACGATCCGATTCCTGCTCTACACGATGTCCGGCAGTGCGCTCCTCCTCGCCGGCATCCTGGCCCTCGGCGTCGGTACGGCAACGTTCGACATCGTCGCGCTCCACGGCCATCGCCTTGGCGTTGGAACGCAGACCGGGCTCGCGCTCCTGTTCCTCGCGGCATTCGCGGTGAAGCTGCCGCTCTTCCCGTTCCACGGGTGGTTGCCGCGCACCTATGTGGCGGCACCGCTGCCGGTCGCGCTGGTCCTCTCCGGCATCGTCGCCAAGACCGCGGCGTACGGGATCATCCGGTTGGGCCTCGGTCTGTTCCCCCTGGGCATGGAGCTGCTCGCCCCGGGGCTGGTCGCGCTGGCTGCGGTCGGTACGGTCTACGCCGCGCTTCTCGCGACACGGCAGGACGACACTCGACGCCTCATCGCGTACTCGAGCCTCTCGCACCTCAATCTCATCGGGCTCGGGATCTTCGCCGGCACTGCGGCGGGAGCGCAGGGAGCGCTCGTCGCCAGCGTCTCGCATGGGCTCATCGTCGCCGCGCTCTTTCTGCTCGCCGGCATGCTCGCTGTCCGCACCGGCGGCTTCGACCTCGGTCGCGCCGGCGGCTTGGGCGGCACCGCCCCGATCCTCGCGGCCTGCTTCACCGTGGCGGTCGTCGCTGCGATCGGCGTCCCCGGGACCAGTGGCTTCGCCGGTGAATTCCTCGTGCTCGCGGCGACCTTCGCTCGCTATCCCGCCGCCGGCGCGCTCGCGACGACCGTCGTCATCGTCGCGGCGATCTACGGCCTGGGCCTTCTGCGTCGCGCGTTCGGTGGGCCGCCGACGCGGATCGCCGCCGACCTGGGCTGGCGGGAGCGTGGCCTCGTCGTTCCGCTCCTGGTACTGGTCCTCGTGCTCGGCGTCGCGCCGCGGCTGGTGAGCGACCTCGTTCCCGGCGGCAACACGCCGGTCCACGGGGCGGGGACGCAGTGACCACCGCCGACCTCGCCGCGATCGCCGCCCTTCTGGTCCTGACACTCGGCTCGTGCCTGGTCATCGTCGTCGACCTCCTCTTCCGTCCGCCCGCCCGCCCGCTGGCCTGGCTTGGGGCGTTCGTCGGCGCGGCGGCTGCGATCACTGCGGCCCTCGTGGGGACCGGAGCCCCGGGGTTCGACGGGGCGGTGATCCGCGACGCCGGCACGGTGTTCTTCACCGTGCTCATCGGCGCGGTCACCGCAGCGGCCCTCCTGGTGAGCACGGAAACGCTCGATCGCGACGCCCTTCCGGCCGGCGAATACGTCTGCCTCCTGCTGTTCTCCGCCGCAGGAGGGACCCTGATGGTCGCTGGCGGCGATCTCCTGGTCCTGTTCCTTGGCCTCGAGCTGCTCTCACTCCCGCTCTATGTCCTTACCGCGATGCTTCGCGCGAAGCAACACGGCGACGAGGGCGCGTTGAAATACTTCCTGCTGGGCGCGGCGGCCTCAGCGGTGCTGCTCTACGGGATCGCGCTCCTCTACGCCGCCACCGGCACGCTCCGGCTCGAGGCGCTCGGCCGAGCGACGGCGGACCCGCTCTACCTCGCCGGCCTCGCGCTCGTCCTGGCCGGCCTCGCATTCAAGGCGGCACTCGTGCCGTTCCATGCCTGGGCCCCCGATGCCTACGAGTCCGCCCCGACGCCGGTCACCGCGCAGATGGCGGTCGTCGCCAAGGTCGCCGCGTTCGTCGCGATCCTGCGCCTGGTCGCGGCGACCGGTCGCGCGCCGCTCGCGCGGGTCGACTGGGAGGTCGCGCTCGCGGTCCTCGCCGCGGCGACCCTCGTCGTCGCCACCTTCTCCGCGCTGGGGCAGCGCAGCGTAAAGCGGCTTCTGGCCTACTCCTCGATCGCCCACGCCGGCTATCTCGCCATCGCCGTCGCCGCCACCGGTGCGACCTCCGGCCCCGCCGCGGCGTTCTATCTCGCGGTGTACGCCGGCCTCACCTTCGGCGCGTTCGCGATCCTCGCGCTCCTGTCGAACGACGACCCGACGCTCGCCGACCTCGCCGGCTTGTGGCAACGGCGGCCGATCCTCGTCGTTCTGTTGGGGGTGTTCCTGTTCGGGCTCACCGGGCTGCCGCCGACCGCCGGGTTCCTGGCCAAGGTCTACGTCTTCGAGGCCGCGCTTCGCGCGCAGCTGCTCTGGCTCGTCGTCCTCGGCGTCCTCGCCAGCGTGGTGAGCGCGGCGTATTACCTTCGCGTGCTCTTTGCCTGCCTTGCGCCCGGCCAGGCCGCCCCCGAGGCCGAGCCGCGCGCCCGGGTCGCGACCACGGTCGTCGCGCTGATCGCCGCGCTCGTGGTCCTCGTGGGCCTGGTGCCCCAGCCGCTGCTCGACGCGGCGGCTTTCGTGCGCTTCTAGCGGAGCTCCGGCACCGCGACCTGCTCCCGTCCGAGCGTGAACCCCGAGAGGAATGTCCGCAGCCCGGCCTGACCGTGGGCCATCATCAGCGCGTGGTTGGCGACGAACGCCGGCCGGGCCACCCAGGCGAGCGCGTTCAGCGCCCGTTTGTTCGTGACGACGTCCTCGTCGAAGGTGACGCGGCAGCCCCCCTCCGCCGCCTCGATGGTCCAGCGGATCCGGCCCTCCAGATCCCCCCGGAGCACGGCCTCGAGCACCCCGGCGACCGGATCGGCGATCGTGCGGTCCAGGCGGAAGGCGAGGTCATAGGGGAGCATCGCGCGGGTCCGCAGCCAGAGGTGTTCCTCCGACAGCTGCCGGACCTCCTTCACCTCTGGCCACCAGGCCGGATAGCGCGCCACCTCGTAGATCGCCGCGAACACCGCATCAGCCGGTGCCGCGACGGTCCAGTGGCTGACAAAGTGGTACCGGTGCTCGCCCACATGTCGATGGTATTGGGGTTCGCTCGCGTGCGGTGGCTGGCAGCCCCAGAATTGACCGTCGGTCACTTCTGGGGCTGTAGCTCAGCGGATAGAGCGCCGCCGTCCTAAGGCGGGCGTCGTGGGTTCGATCCCCACCAGCCCCTCGCACACCACCAGCCCCTCAACTGGGCCGCGTGACTCGGAGGTCCGTGGCCCCTTGGATCCGTGGCCCCTTGGGCTAGATTCCGGCGATGCACGACGACGGCTACTTCGGTGAGCGGGTGGCTGAGCATTATGACGAGCGGTACGCCTACCAGACCGACCCTGCCGTCCTGGACCCCATCGTCGACTTCCTGGCCGATCTCAGCCGCGAGGGGGCCGCGCTCGAGTTTGGCATCGGCACCGGCCGGATCGCGCTGCCGCTCGCGCGGCGCGGCGTACGGGTGTACGGGATCGAGCTGTCGGAGGCAATGGTCGCGCGGCTGCGTGCGAAGCCCGCCGCTGAGCAGATCGGTGTCACGATCGGTAGTTTCGCCACCGCGACCGTCGACGCCACGTTCTCGGTCGCCTACCTCGTCGCCAACACGATCATGAACTTGACCACGCAGGACGAGCAGATCGCCTGCTTTCGCAATGCCGCAGCGCATCTCGAGCCAGGCGGCTGCTTCGTCATCGAGGTGCTCGTACCGGGGCTGCGGCGGCTTCCGCCCGGCGAGACGTTCCAACCCTTCGATGTGAGCCCGACCCATCTCGGGTTCGACGAGTACGACGTGGCCCGACAGGGCCTGGTCTCGCATCACTATTGGCTCACCGAGGGCAAGGTCGAGGTCTTTTCGCCGCCGTTCCGCTACGTGTGGCCCTCCGAACTCGACCTGATGGCGCGGCTCGCCGGGATGACGCTCCGT
>JAYVCA010000191.1:0-4948 GCA_043750135.1 Chloroflexota bacterium
CCCCCGCGGCCAGGGCGACGCGCGGGCCGCGAGCGGCGACGGTCCAGAGCCACAGTGGGCCGAGGATCACCAGGAGGTCCTGCCGGAAGCCGGCGGCCACCGCGAACGCGACGCTGGCGAGCAGGAGCGCGCGCACCGATCGTCCCCGGACATTCCAGAAGAGCGCCGCGAGGCCGATCGAGAGCCCGCCAAGGACGCTGTACGGGAACGCGATCTCGCTATAGGTCCAGACCAGCGGCGCAGCGGCATAGGCGCCGGCGGCAAGGAGCGCGACCCCCGTCCGCGCGAACTGGCGAGCGAAGAGGAAGAGCCCGGCGGTGCCAAGCGCGCTCGCGACCGCGGACACCGCGACGAGCGCGGCGTTGCTGTCGCCGAGCATGACCCGGAAGAGCCCCGCGACCAGGACGTAAAAGAGGTACCCGGGGGCGTGCGGACGCTGGTCGGCGAGCTCCCAATCGACATGGAAGCCCTGCTCGAGCGCACGGGCGTAGAGCACTGAATCCCACGACCACAGGGTCGTGGAGAGGAACGGCAGCCGGCTGGCGAGGACCGCGAGGCCAAGCGCGACGGCGATCCCAGCCGTAACGGATCGGCGGCGGCTCATGCTTGCTCCGATCGTGGCGCCGCGCGGCCGATGACCAGCTGCGACGCGACCGCGACGCCGAACAGCGCCAGCCCACCGACGTCCGCGAGGACGCCGGGCGCAAGGAGGAGCAGCCCCGCGGCGACCAGGAGCGCGCGTTCGGGGAGCGTCGTCGGCTTCAGCAGGTACCCGCCGACGCCCGAGACGATGGCGATGATCCCGATGACCGCCGAGATCGACGCGACCGCCGCCGCGAAGATCGTGGTGTCGCGCCAGAGCAGCGCGAGGCCGTCCGGCTGGGTGAATACGAAGGGCACCAGGAAGCAGGGGAGTGCGTACTTCCAGGTGAGCATCATCGTCTTGTACGGATTGCCTCCGGTGATCGCCGCTGCGGCGAACGGGGAGAGCGCGACCGGCGGGGAGACCTCGCTCAGGACCGCGTAGTAGAAGACGAACATGTGCGCTGCGGGCGGGGGCACACCGAGCGTGACGAGGGCCGGGATGACGGTCGGGACGGCGACCAGGTACGTCGCGGTGATCGGAAGCGACAGGCCGAGGACCCAGAGGACCACACCGGCGATCACCAGGGTGAGGACGAGGTTACCGAACCCGAGGGCGAGGATGAGGCTCGAGATCTTCAGGCCGAGTCCGGTCTGGAGGAGGATGCCGACGGCGATCCCTGCCACCGCGGTCGTCGCGGCCACCGAGAGGACCTGCCGGGTCCCCGCCGCGAGTGCCGCGATCAGCTTCCGCGGCCGGAGGGCCGTCTCACGACGGACGTAGGAGACGGCGATCGCGAGCGCGATCGACCAGAAGATCGCGGTCACAGTGCTGAAGCCGAGCAGCAGGAAAACGATGATCGCGAACAGCGAGGTGTATTGGTACCAATAGCGCGCGGTGAGCCGCCAGAAACCGGGCGCGTCGAGCGCGATCTGGCGCGCCCCCAGGCGGCGGGCGTCGATCTCGATCATGAGCAGGATCCCCAGGTAGAACAGGATCGTCGGCATCATCGCCATGATCACGATGTCGAGGTAGCTGATCCGGAGGATCTCGGCCATGAGGAACGCGGCCGGCCCGAGCACCGGAGGCGAGATCACCGCCCCGATGCCGCCCGCGGAGAGGATCGCCCCCGATGTCTCCCGGTCGTGCCCGGCCGCTTTCAGCATCGGATAGGTGATCGATCCGAGCGTCACCGTCGTCGCGACGCCCGAACCGGAGACCGTGCCCAGGAGGAACGATGCGAGGGTCACCGTTCGGGCGGCTCCCGTCGGGCGTCGTCCGGCGAGCGCGAACGCGAGGTCCACGTAGAACTTGCCGGCGCCGCCGTAGTCGAGGATCGCGCCGTAGATCGTGAACAGGATGATGAACGTGGCGGCGACCTGGAGCGGCGTGCCGAGCATGCCGTCCAGACCGAGGTACTGCGCTCCGACGATGTCATCGAGATTCTTCCCCGGTCCGGCGAACGGGCCGGGCATGAACTCGGCGAAGTACGCGTAGGCGATGGCGATCACACCGAGGACCGGCAGGTGCCAGCCGATGGTCCGCCGGGTCGCCTCCATGACGAGGAGGATCGCGATCATGCCGAACGCGAAGTCCAACGGGGTCGGGGTGTTGATCCGGTAGATGATCTGGTCGAAGTCGCGCAGGACGTACGCGGTGATGGCGACCGCGGCCAGCGCGAGCGCGACGTCCGGGACCGTCACCCGTTTGAGGTAGCGACGGTGAGCGGGATAAATGAGGAACGTGAGCACGAGGATCGCGCTCAGGAAGAGCATGACGTAGATCTGCGGCGTCGTGACGGTCTGGCCGCCGATCCGGACGTTGGGCACGAACACGATGTCGGTGAACGGCAGTGTCGCCCCGGCGGCGGCGTAGTAGAGCGCGAAAAGCGTGGTCGCGACGGACAGGGCGGTGATGAACCGCCCCCACCAGCCACCGAGCGACCGGGTCTTCGCCTCGCTCTCGAACTCCTCGATGAGCTCGCGGTTCTTGTCATCGGCGGCGATAGCCTCAAAGTCCGGACGGGCGATGCGGTCGTCGGGCGTCACCGCCGATCACGCAGGAGCGCGAGGATGCGTGGGACATCACTCACCTCGACCCGGACGAGGGTTTCGTCCCCAAATTGCGCGGGGAGATCGATGGCCCAGTAGGCGCCTTCGAGGCGCTGAACGTTCGCGGCGGTGATACGGATCACGAGCTGTCGCACCTCACTCGGTGGCGCGTCCTGGACGTAGGTGTCCCCATCGCGCCGCACCGGCCCATCCCAGCGGAAGTATTCCACGGCCCGAAGCTCGGGCGACCGGACGCGCAGGACGTGGAACCCGTTCGCCCGCCGCTCCTGCTCCTCGACGACCGGTGCCTCGTAGACGGACTGCAGGTACGAATAGCGGAAGCGCTCGCCCTCCCCGAGGGGCACCGTGAGGTCGCGCCTGCCGTCGCTCGCGGTGAGGACGCCGACGGGGGCGGCAAGCGCCGCCCCCGTCGCGATGGTCACGAATCCGAGAAAGGCGAAGACCGCCCTCACGTGGTTACGGCTTCCAGACGCCCTTCGACTTGTAATAGTCGATCGCTCCGGGGTGGAAATCGATCGGCGAGCCGACTACGGCGGTCTCTGGCTTGAGATTTTTCGCCTCGGCGTGGATGGTGGCAAGGGTGGCCTGGTTCTCGAACATCGTCGCGAGGATCGCCTTCGCCAGCGCCGGATCCAGGTTCGTGGGCGCGACGAGCAGGTTCGCGACGCCCGCGACGGTCACGTCCGTTTCGTTCTTGTAGGTGCCTTTCGGGATCGTCGCCGAGAAGTAGAAGGGGCCGTACTTGTCGGCCATCTTTTTGATCGAGTCGGTGTGATCGACGAAGATGATCTTCGTACCGTTCGCCAGATCGGTGATCTGCGCGGTCGGAAGTCCACCGCTCCAGAAGAACGCGTCGAGCCTGCCGTCCTTCAGGTTGTTCGCCGAGTCGGCCACCCCGAGCCGCTCGCGTTGGATGTCCTTCGCCGGGTCGAGGCCGTAGGCCTCAAGGATGCGGTTCGCGATGATCTCCGTCCCGGAGTTCGCGGCCCCGACAGAAACCCGCTTTCCCTTAAGGTCGGCGATCGTCTTGATCCCGGAGCCTTCCTTGGCCACGATGTGCGTGAAGTTCGAGTAGAGGACCGCGAGTGCCTTCGCGTCGGCCGGCTTCCCGGTGAATTGGGGACCCTGCCCTTTGACCGCGTCGAACGCGGTGTCCGACAGGACGAAGGCGAGCTGTGCCTTTCCGTCGCGGATGAGCTGCATGTTCGCGACCGAGGCGGCCGTCGACTCGGCGCTGGCGTTCACCTTCAGTGTCTTTGTGAGCAGATCGGCCAGGCCGGCGCCGTAGACGATGTAGACGCCGCCCGTGCCGCCGGTCACGACGTTCACCGACCGTCCGGTGAAATCAGGGGCGGCGCTGGCAGACGCGCTCGCGCTCGGCGCGGCGCCACCCGACGTCGCACGCGGGGCCTGGCATCCGGCCGCGACGAGGACCGTTGCGATGGCGATCGCGAGGACCGGGTTCGGCGATCTCATGTTCACCCTCCGGTGGGCGATGTTACGGGGTCGGGGACCGGCGTAGGCGCCGGGCGCGCCGCTCCTTTGCCGCGGCCATGCGGCGACGCTCCTCGTCGGTCTCGGCCACGAGCGGGGGGACGGCGATCGGCTTGCCCTGCGGGTCGATCGCGACGAACACGAGGTACGCCGAGGACACGTGCACGACCGCTCCGGTGAGGGTGTTCTCGGCCTCGACCCGGACCCCGACCTCGATGCTCTTCGCGCCAACGTCGTTGACCGAGGCCTGCGCGGTCACCAGATCGCCGACGTAGACCGGTGCGACGAACGAAAGCTCATCGACCCGGGCGGTGACGACGCGGCTGCGGGCGTGCCGGGCGGCGGCGACACCGGCGCAGGCGTCGATGAGCTTCATGATCTCGCCGCCGTGGACGTTCCCGAACGGGTTCGCGTCGCTCGGCAGCATCGTCTGGGAGAACACCGTCTTGGAGGCGGAGACCGGCTTCGGGTCAAGGCTCATGCCGGCTGGACCGCCAGGCCCAGCTCGCGCGCCCAGCCCTCGAGCCGGCCGAGATACCAGGTCGCCTTCGCTTTCCGCCAGAACGCGGTGAGCTCGGTGAATACCTCGGCGGCCTCATCGTTCCGGCCGGCGCCGACCAGCACTTCGACGAGCTCCTGTTGGAACACGACGCTCGCGAACGGCGACGGCCGATCGTCGAGCAGCGCGAGGCCCTCACGAAGTGGATCCACGGCCGCATCGTGCCCATTCCGCTCGCGGGCTGCGGCCGTGCCGGGCGGCGGCGACACCGGCGCAGGCGTCGATGAGCTTCATGATCTC
>JAYVCA010000192.1:0-8609 GCA_043750135.1 Chloroflexota bacterium
ACTGCGCCGAATCGCGCAGGGAGGGCTTGTGGAAACCGGATTCTTGCTGGCGCTCGTGCTCACGATCCATGTCGTGGGAGCGGTGTTCGGGTTCGGACCGTCCGTCGCCTTCGCCATCCTGGGCCCGATGGCCGGGAGGGCCGGACCGAACGGAGGCGTCGCGATCATGGAGACGATCGTCGCGATCGAGAAGAAGATGATCTTCCCGGTCGCCGTCGCGGTGCAGCCCCTCTCCGGCCTCGCGCTCATCTTCCTCGCCGGCTACAACAACAATTTCTTCAGCCACTACTGGCTCTGGATCGCGATCCTCGTCTACGCCTTCACCTTCTACCTCGCGACCTTTGTCCAGATCCCGCTCATCGAGAAGATGATCCATCTCGCCAAGGCCGGGCCGCCGACGCCCGAGTTCCTGGCCATGGCGAAGAAGACCCAGCGCTTCGGACCGATCCTGACGTTGGATCTCCTGATCATCGTCGTGCTCATGGTGTCGAAGCCGGGAGGCTGATCGGCCGATAGCATGGTGCGGTGAAACCCCGTCGCGTCGCCCTCGTTGCCGCGATCGCGCTTGTCGTCTTTGGCCTCGATCGACTCACCAAGACGATCGTCGCGTCCGCCCTTCCGCTCGGTGGCTCGGTCGATGTCGCCGGACCGTATGTGCGGATCACGCACGTCCGGAACACCGGCGCCGCGTTCGGGCTCCTTCCCGAGCGGACGACGCTCCTCTCGATCCTCTCGGTGGTCGCGGTCATCGCGATCCTGTACTACTACCGCCAGCTCGCGGCGCGCTCGCCGTTCATCGCCGCGACCCTCGGCATGCAGCTCGGTGGCGCGTTCGGAAACCTCATCGACCGGCTCGGTCAGGGCTACGTCGTCGACTTCGTGGACGTTGGCTTTGACCCGACACCCCGGTTCTGGGCGTTCAACGTCGCCGACTCATCGATCGTCGTCGGCATCCTGTTCGTCATCGTCGCGCTCTGGTGGGAGGAACGCTCGCAGGCGCACGCGACGACCGCCTCGTGAGCGAGCGTTTGTCGCTGGCGGTCGAGGCGACCGGGTTGCGGATCGATCGGTTCCTCGCCGAACGGACCCAGCTCTCGCGCAGCGCTATCGCGCGTCTCGCGCGTGAGGGCCACGTCGCCGTGGATGGGACGGCGGTCGAGCCCTCGTACAAGGTCCATGCCGGTGAGGCCGTTGTGATCGATGTGCCCGACGCGGCGCCGGCCCTGTCGTTGCTCGCCGAAGATATCCCGATCGACATCCTCTACGAGGACGATGACGTCATCGTGGTGAACAAGCCGGCCGGCCTGGTCGTGCATCCGGCGTACGGGCATCACACCGGGACCCTGGTGAACGCGGTCGTGGGAAAGATCGCGGCCGATACCGGCCGGGACGCAGCGCGACCGGGCATCGTGCATCGTCTGGACAAGGACACCAGCGGCGTCATGATCGTCGCGAAGAACGATGTTGCGCAGCTCGCGCTGTCCCGCCAGATCCAGGGCAAGCGCTTCGAGAAGGAATATCTCGCGCTCGTGTGGGGCGACCCGGGCGCGCAGCCGGCGATCGTCGACGGGCCGATCCTGCGCGACCCGAACGACCGGAGGCGGATGGTCGTGCGCGCCGGCGGCCGCGAGTCGGTGACGCGCTTCTCGCGTCTGGCGGTATACCGGGATGGCGCTGATCGGCAGGCGCTCCTGCACGTCCGGCCGGTGACCGGCCGGACCCATCAGATCCGGGTGCACCTCGCGTTCGCGCGGCTCCCTATCGTCGGCGATCCGGTGTATGGACGAAAGAGCGATGACAGCGGCCTGGGGCGGCAGTTCCTCCACGCCTGGCGCCTCACCCTGAATCTCCCGCACGGCGGCCCGCAGACGTTCGTCGCGCCCCTTGCCTCGGATCTCACCACCTACCTCGGCGGGCTGGGCTCGCCGGCCGACGTCGTCGAGCCCTTCGGAGCGATCCGCTGAGCGCGATCGACGGGCGCGGCCTCCTGGTGATCATCTCGGCGCCGTCCGGTGCAGGGAAGGACACCGTCATCCAGCGGCTGGTGAAGGTCGTCCCGGACAGCGTCGTGTATGTGACCGCGACGAGCCGCAAGCCGCGGCCGAACGAGGTGCAGGCCCAGGACTACTTCTTCTACGAGCCGGAGAAGTTCCGCGAGGAGATCGAGGCCGGAAACTTCCTCGAGTGGTCGATGGTCCACGGCGACTTCAAGGGGGTCCGTCGTGACGCGCTTGCCGACACGCTCCGCGCGCACCGCGTCGTGATCGTGAAGCCGGAGCCGCAGGGGATGCGGAAGATCAAGGCGCTGCTTCCGGAGGCGCTCACGGTCTTCATCATGCCGCCGTCGGTGGGGTCGCTGCGGCAGCGGCTGCTCGCCCGCGGGACCGAGACCCCCGAGCAGCTGGAGCTCCGCCTGCGGAACGCCGAGATCGAGATGGCGGCGGCGCCGGAGTACGACCACGTCGTCGTGAACGAGGACGGCCGGATCGACGACACGGTCCAGGCGATCGCCGCGATCATCGCCAAGGAGGCCCAGCGCCCGCGCCACTTCGACCTGTGACCGCCCGCGCTGAGGTCGCCGTGTTCGCCGGCCTGCGCGGGCCGGCGCGCACCTTCACCTACGCCGTTCCCCCGGGGCTCGATCTCCAGAACGGCCACCTGGTGCGCATCGGCTTCGGACCGCGCGCGGTCCAGGGCGTGGTCGTGGCTCTCGATCCGCCGGCGCCAGCTGCCGCGCTCAAGCCGGTCGAGGCGCTCGTTCATCCGCTCCCGCTCCTCTTGAGCGCCCAGCTGGCGCTCGCCCGGTGGATCGCCGCGCGCTACCGCTGCGGACTTGCCGACGCGGTGCGAGCGATGCTTCCACCGGCACTCGCCTCCCGCGCCCGCGGCGGACTCCCGACATCGCGCGGCGGACGGACCGAGGCGGTGTTCGCGATCACTCCCACCGGACGGGAGGCCCTGACCGCAGGCGGGCCGGGCCTGGGCGCACGGCAGCTGGCGACGCTGCGCGCGTTGGCCGCCGGCGCGGTCACCGGCGCCGACCTGACCGCCGCGCACGCCACCGCCGACGCCGCGCAGCGGCTTGTGGCGCGCGGCCTGGCCAGCGCTGGCCGCCGCGGGGTGCGGCGGATCCCGCTCGAGTTCGGGATCGGCGACGGCGACCTCGCGCGCGAAGCCGCGCTCACCGGCCCGCAAGCCGCGGCCCTCGACTGGATCGTGGCGGCGATGGGGTCCGGAGAGGGCGCGCTCCTTCACGGGGTCACCGCGAGCGGCAAGACCGAGGTGTACCTGCGCGCGACGGAGCTCGCGCTGGCCCGCGGTCTCGGGGCGATCATCCTGGTACCTGAGATCGCGCTGACGGCCCAGATCGTCGCGCGGTTCGTCGCGCGGTTCGGGGACCGGGTCGCGCTCCTCCACAGCGCGCTGTCGGCAGGCGAGCGGTTCGACGAATGGCGCCGAGTGCTCGATGGCGTCGCCGACGTCGTGGTTGGGTCGCGATCGGCGCTGTTCGCGCCGCTCCCGCGCCCCGGGCTCATCGTCGTCGACGAAGAGCAGGAGCCGTCCTATAAGCAGGAGAGCGCGCCGCGCTATCACGCCGTCGACGCCGCCCTCGAGCTCGGGCGGCTCACCGGCGCGGCGGTGGTGCTCGGCAGCGCGACCCCGCGGGTCGTCACCTATCACGCCGCGACGACCAGGCAGCTCGCGCTGCTGCCGCTCCCCGATCGGGTGCAGGCGCTGCCGATGCCGCCGACGACGATCGTGGATCTGCGGATCGAGCTCAAGGCCGGGAACCGGACGACCTTGTCCGAGGCGCTCCGCGCGGCGCTGCGCCGGACGGTGGCTCGCGGGGAACAGGCGATCCTCTATCTCAACCGGCGTGGCCTCGCGACCGTGGTGCTCTGCCGGGCCTGTGGCGGGGTGGTGCCCTGTCCGGCCTGCGACATCCCGTATGCGCTCCACAACGACGGCCGATTGGTCTGCCATCGCTGCGGCCGGGAGGAGCCTCGGGCGCCGTCGGTCTGCGCGAGCTGCGGCTCGGACAAGATCCGGCATCTCGGGGTCGGGACCCAACGGGTCGAGGAGGATGTCCGGGCCGCGGTGCCCCACGCGCGGGTGATCCGGCTCGACCGTGACGCGGTGAAGGCCAAGGGCGCGCACGCCGCGGCGTTCGAACGGATGCGATCGGGGAATGCCCAGGTCATCGTCGGGACCCAGATGGTCGCGAAGGGCTTCGACTTTCCGGGCGTAACGCTCGTCGGCGTGGTGAACGCCGACACGGTCCTCAACCTCCCGGACCACACCGCGACCGAGCGAACGTTCCAGCTGCTCACCCAGGTCCTCGGCCGCTCCGGCCGTGGCACCGCCGCGGGGCGGGGGATCCTGCAGACCTATCTTCCCGATCACTACGTCATCCGCGCCGCCGCGGCGCACGACTACACGACCTTCGTCACGGCGGAGCTCGCGGCACGGCGGCGCTTCGGCTACCCGCCGTTCGGCCGGCTGGTCCTTCTCCAGACCGCGGCGAAGCGCGAGGACACGGTCGAGCGGCGCGCGCGTGAGCTGGCCGGGATCCTCCGCGACGCCGCTGCCGGCGACGCCGAGGTGCTCGGCCCGGCGCCGGCCTTTGCGGCAAAGCTGCGCGGCGATCATCGCGCGCAGCTCGTGCTCCGCGGCCGCGATCCGGGAGCGGTCCTCGATCGCGTGCGGATCGGCCCGGAGTGGGTCGTCGACGTGGACCCGATGACCCTGCTGGGCTAGCGTTCTCGCATGAGCGACGAGGGCGCGCCGGCGGCCGTGCCAGAGGACGAGGAGCCGCAGGAGCCACGGATCTGGATCACGAAGGGCAGCCCCTGGACCATCGACGGCACCCGGCGCGAGTCGTGGTCCGCGCCCGATGCGGTCGCCGAGCGCGCGGTCGACGTCCGCCAGGTCGGCGATCCGGTGCTCCACGCGCCTGGCAAGAAGCCGCGAATGGATCGCAAGGAGCTTGAGACGCTGGTCCAGCGCATGTTCGCCTCGATGATCGTCGCGCGCGGCGTGGGAATCGCGGCCCAGCAGATCGGCGTACCGCTCCGCGTCGTGATCATCGATGTCGATGAGGTCGGGGTCGTCGCGGTGAACCCGGAAGTCGCGTGGACCAGCCCGGAGGTCGAGGAGACGAGCGAAGGCTGCCTGTCGGTCCGCGGGATGTACGGAATGCTCGAGCGCCCGCTCGTCGCGCGGCTGGAGGCTCTCGACATCACCGGCAAGCGCTTCACGATCGAGGGGGAGGGTCTGGGCGCGCAGTGCATGGTCCACGAGACCGATCACACCAACGGCATGCTCTACACCGATCGCCTGCGCACGAGGCAGGACCTCTTCACTGTGGATCCCGACGACCCTGATGAGGAGCATCAGTCTCTTTCCGGGCACAGCCGCGCCGATATGGAGCGGACGACGTCGTAGCGCCCAGCCGGCTCGCCCCGCGGGTCGTGTTCCTCGGCACGCCGGCTTTCGCCGTGCCGGCGCTCGACGCGGTCGCCGCCCTCGCCGGGGCGGGGCACATCACGCTGGTCGGGGTCGTCTCGCAGCCTGACCGCCCCGGGCACCGCGGCCGCATCGCACGCTCGGCGGTCGCGCAGCGCGCCGACGAGCTTGGCCTCACCGTGCTCCAGCCAGCGCGGCTTCGGGGGGACGCGCTCGATGCGGTGCGTTCGCTTCGGCCGGAGGCGCTGGTCTGGGCGGCCTACGGAAACCTGATCCCCGGCGCCCTTCTCGCCGAGGTGGAGGGCCGGGCGCTCAACGTGCACGCCTCGCTCCTGCCGCGCTGGCGGGGGGCCGCCCCGATCGCCCGCGCGATCCTGGCCGGTGACGCCGAGACCGGGATCACGCTCATGGAGGGGACGACCGAGCTGGACGCCGGCGCGATCCTCGCGGTGACCCGAACCGCGGTCGGGTCCGACGAAGATGCCGGCGGGCTCACCGCGCGCCTTGCCGACCTGGGCGGCGACCTGCTGCGCGAACGGCTGCCGGACTACCTCGCCGGCCGGCTTCGTCCGATGCCGCAGGATGAAAGCGGGGTCACGTGGGCCCCCAAGCTCACCAGCGCGGATGGTCGCCTGGACCTGGTCGAGCCGGCGGATGGGCTCGCCCGCCGGGTACGGGCGATGACCCCCGACCCCGGTGCCTGGACGACGTTCCGCGGCCAGCGCCTCATCGTGCTTCGCGTCGCGGTCAGCGGAGATCGCGGCACCGACCATGGGGTGCTCGACATCCGAAGCGGCGTGCCACAGGTCGCCGCAGGCGCCGGATGGCTGCGCCTCATCGAGGTCAAGCCCGCGGGGAAGCGAGCCATGACGGGCGCGGAGTGGGTCCGCGGGCTCGGCCTCCGGCCGGGCGAGCGCCTGGGGTCATAGTGGTACGCGTGCGGACCGCCCGTCCCGCCACCGCGGAGCCGCGTCCATCGATCAGCGATGTGAGCGATGCGGCCCTGGGCGCCTGGCTCGCGACCCGCGGCGAGCCGCACTACCGCGTGCGCCAGATCCGGCGGCATGCCGCACGGACGAGCGCGGCGGACTGGGGCGCACTCACCGATCTGCCGACGACGCTGCGCGACGCGCTCACCGCGGACTTCCGGTGGTCAGCGGTGAGCGCGGTGAGCGAGCTCGCGAGCGCGGATGGCGAGACTCGCAAAGCGCTCCTCCGCCTCCACGACGGCCATCTCATCGAGAGCGTCCTCATGCCGCATCACGGGGCCCGGAACTCGGTCTGCATCTCGACCCAAGCGGGCTGTCCGATGGCCTGCGCGTTCTGCGCGACCGGCGAGATGGGTCTGATCCGGAACCTCACCGCCGGCGAGATCGTCGACCAGGTGCGCCACTGGCAGCGCGAGCTCGCCGCGAAGGCCGAGCGGGTGTCCCACATCGTCTACATGGGCATGGGGGAGCCGTTCAACAATTACAGCGCGACGCTCGACTCGGTGCGGGCGCTCATCGCCGCCGACGGGTTCGGGATCAGCCCACGGCGCATCACGATCTCGACTTGCGGCGTGGTGCCAAAGATCGACCAGCTGGCGGCCGAAGGGCTGCCGATCAATCTCGCGGTGTCATTGCATGCCGCCGACGACCAGACCCGGTCCTCGATCATGCCGATCAACCAGCGGTGGGGCATCGAGGAGGTGCTCGCCGCAGCGGCGCGCTACGTCGAGCGCACGAAGCGCCGGGTGACCTTCGAGTACATCCTGCTGGCCGGGGTGAACGACTCCGAACGCACCGCCGCCGAGCTCGCGACGCGGATCGCGCGCTCAGGACCGGTGACCGAGTACCACGTGAACCTCATCCCGGTGAACGCCGGTCCGGGAGGATTCCAACGTCCAGACCCGAAGGCGATGGCGCGGTTCGCCCGGATCATTCGCGGCCAGGGCATCGCGGCGACGCTGCGGATCAGCAAGGGGCAGGACATCCAGGCGGGGTGCGGGCAGCTCACGGTGGAGGAACGGTCGCCGGCGAAGCGGCGCGCCGCGGTCGAGGCGGGCTAGGAAGCCTTCGCGGCCTTCTTGGCCATGCGGGCGTCCTTGGTCTGGGTGCGCAGGCAGCGGGTGCAGACGAGCAGCTTGGTGCCCTTGATCAAGGCGGTGTGCAGGTTGGCGTCGAACCGGCGCTTGGTATGCACCTTCGAGTGGCTGACCGCCGATCCGAATGCGGCGGATTTGCCGCAGAGCGCGCAGGCACGGGGCATCGGTTCACCTCATCTGAAGGTCTTCGGGTGCGTCGCGGATCCCCGCGACGGCGCTCATGGCTGGTAAAGTCCGGCACATCGTAACACGGTGTGATGGGGAAGCAGTCCAGCGCGCGTTGGAAGCGGCGGCGGAGCGCCTCGAGGGCGCCGTCGACGAGGTGAACGCGCTCAACGTCTACCCGGTCCCGGATGGCGATACCGGCACGAACATGCTCCACACCATGCGCAGCGCACTCACGCATGCGGCCGGCTCGCGTGATCGCGGCGCGGCCGCCGTCTCGGCCGCGGCCGCGCATGGCGCGCTCATGGGTGCCCGCGGGAACAGCGGCGTCATCCTCAGTCAGATCCTCCGCGGCGTGAAGGACGCCTTCGCCGCCGGCGAGATCGATCTGCGAGCCGCCTTCGCGCACGCCCGAGCCCACGCGGTGGCCGCGGTGACCGCTCCCGCCCCAGGCACGATCTTGACCGCGCTCGCCGAGATCGAGGCCGTCGTGCGCCGCGCCGGGTCCGCGCCCCAGGACGTTCTTCGCGTGGCCGTCGATGCCGGCCGGGGCGCGGTCGATCGCACCCGGAATGACAATCCGACGAACCGCGCGGCGGGGGTCGTCGACGCTGGTGCCCGCGGCCTGTGGCTCCTGCTCGACGGAGCGTTCGGTGCGCTCGACGGTCGGGGATCGCCCGAGGCTGTGTCTGCCGGGCGGGAGGGTGGCTCCGGCGCGTTCCCGGCCTCGATGGCCCCGATGGCGCCGATGGCCCCGATGGCCTCGATGGCCTCGATGCTCCCGCGCGAGAGCCCGATTCGCGCCTCAGGCACCGGGTCGGTCGTCGAGAGCGGGGTCGCCTCATGGGCCGGCGCGTATGACGTGCAGCTTCTTATCACCGCGCCGTCGCGC
>JAYVCA010000193.1:0-21262 GCA_043750135.1 Chloroflexota bacterium
GTCGCTGCGGTCATGTTGGCCTTCAGCATCCCCGAGAGATAGGTGAACAGCTTGAAGGTCGATCCAGGCTGGCGGAGCGCAATACCGGCCACGTCGTAGTCGCCCTGGACCTGAGGCGATCGGTCGTAGTAGTCCTTGCTTCCCACATACGCGAGCACCTCGCCGGTCGTGGGGTCCATGGTGATGAGGGCCGCGTTATTCACGTTCGAGCTCTTCAGATTGTCGACGTGGTCACGGACCTCTTTCTCGGCGAGCTGCTGCATGTTCCAGTCGAGGCTGGTGTAGATGCGGTAGCCACCGCGATAGGCGGCCTTCTCGCCAAGAACGTTGATGATCTGCTCGCGGACCCGGAAGGTGAAGTGGGGGGCGTAGAGTGAGGTACTCGCGGGGGTGACCTTGATCGGCTCGTTCTTCGCCGCGGTCGCCTGGGTTTCGGTGATGTACCCCTGGTCGACCATCGCGTCGAGCACCAGCACGCGCCGCGCGGCCGCCGCCGGGGCGTTCTGGATCGGGTCGTATTCCGACGGCGCCTGAGGGAGCCCGGCGAGGAGCGTCATCTGGCCGAGCGTCAGCTGATTGAGGTCGGCGACACCGAAGTAGGTCTTTGCCGCGGCCTTCAGCCCATAGGCCTGGTTCCCGTAGAAGATCTGGTTGAAGTACATCTCGATGATCTGCTGCTTGCTGAAGGTGCGGGTCGCCTCGACGGCGAGCATCGCCTCTTTGATCTTCCGCGTGAGGGTGGGCTCATCGCCAAGCAGCCGGGTCTTGATGAGCTGCTGGGTGATCGTCGAGCCGCCCTGGGCGATCCCGCCCTTCGCCAGGTTCGCCTGCAGCGCGCGGGCGATGCCGCCGATGTCGATCCCCGGGTTCGTCCAGAACGAGTGGTCCTCGATCGCCACCGTCGCCTGCTGCATGAGCTCAGGGACATCGGCCAGCGCGATGAGCTCGCGACGCTCGTCCTCGAGCGTGTACAGAAGGTGCTCACCCGCTCGGTCGTAGATGTACGTGGACAGTGGGAGCGGCACGGTCGCCAGGTCGTGTGCCGCCGGAAGATCGGCGGCGAAATAGCCGAGAAGTGCCGCGCCGGCGCTCCCGGCGAAGATCCCAAAGGTGATGAGCACCGCGGTGAGGATGCCGGCGACCGTCCCGAGCTTGGACGCGGGGGCATAGCGCCGGGACAGCCGACCGCCCTTCCGGTGAGGAAAGCGGTAGCTGCGGTAGGCGTGGCCGGCCCGGACGCTGCGGTTGGACGCCATGGTGTTCACCCTACCGTTGCACGCGATATGCCACTAACTCAGGCGGACGGCGGGCTCCCACGCAGGCGAGCGATGAGCTTGCTCCACGCTGCGACCGGCTCCGCGGCGGCGGCAGAACGGAGCTGCCGTTGGGCAAGGCGCGCGTCGCCCTCCCACGATTCAACGGTCTCGCGGTCGGCGTCTTTCAGCGAGCCGGCCGGGCCCCTTCGCTCCATCGCCGCTTCGGCAGCGGGAAGCCGTCGGTAGAGGTCGCCGACAAAGGCCGCTGCTGCGGGGATCTCCCGTTCCAGCGTCGCGGCGTGCAGGCCGTGCTGGGCATTTTCCAGCACGAAGGCCTGCCTGGTCTGGTCGAACATCCCGGTGAGCTCGAGATCCGCTGCAAGCTCGCGATCCACCGCGGCGACCGCGCGATCCAGCTCGGCCTGCGCCTCGGGGGAACGGTGCGGGGCCCGGGTGAGGCGGAAGCCAGCAGCGGCCGCGGCCAGGGCGAACACGATGAGCGCGATCACGGGGGCCATGCGGCCATCGTACCGAGCGGCGTGGCGACCCCGCTCCGTCGGCTTCGCGGGATCGTGAGCACGCACCGCAAGCAGCATTTGTATGCCTCGTGTGTATACTGACGCCGCATGCCACGGCCGTTCGTGAAGACCGCCCTTCCCTCCCCCCATTTCCCGCTGGGCGGGCCGGTCCCGGCTGCCGATCTGGTCGGCCGCGAGACCTACATCCGCCGGGCGGTCGCGCGGCTGGGTGACGGCGATCATCTCCTCATCGCCGGACCGCGGCGCATCGGCAAGACCTCGGTCATGCTCGAGATCCTGCGCCGGCTGCGCCGCAAGGGCGCCCTCACCGCGTACGTCGACTGCCTCGGGGCGACCGACCTGCGCGGGCTCGGCGAGCGCCTGGTCGACGCGCTCCTCGAGAACGTCTCCGGGGTCGAGCGTTCCTTCGAGCAGGCGAAGGCCGTCGCCGCGGGCCTGCGGCCGACGGTGAAGATCCGCTACGAGCACCTGGAGCTGGTGCTCGAGCTGGCCCGCGAGAAGAACGCCCAACGGTTCTTTGACGGCGCGCTCGACCTCCCGCGCGCGCTGGCGGCAAAGAGCGGGAAGCGCGTGGTCGTGGCGTTCGACGAATTTCAGGCCGCCGGGCAGCTCGGTCCCCGGGTGTTCGACGTCATGCGCACGCGGTTCCAGGCGCAGCGCGGCGTCACCTACGCCTTCCTCGGCTCGGAGGAGGGCATCCTGGAGCAGCTGTTCGGAGAGAAGGGCAACGCCTTCTATCGCTTCGCGCTCCCGCAGGATCTTGCCGACGCGGGGGGCCATCGCTTCGGGATCGACCCCGACGACTGGCTCACCTACATCCGCGACAAGTTCGCCGAACGGAAGATCGCCGTGGCCGACGGCGAGATCGACCGCCTCCTCGACGCGACCGGCGGCCACCCGCAGGACACGATGCAGGTCTGCGGATCGCTCTACTACCTCATGCGCGACGCGGGACTGCGCACCGTGACCGGCAACGCCATCTCCGTGGCCACGGAGCAAACGCTTCGGGAGCTCGAACGTCCGTTCGCGCTCCATTGGGCCGATCTGGCGAAGGGCAAGTACCTCCAGCAGGTGGCGAAGCGCATCGCGCACCGGGCGATCCTGTACGCGAGCGAGAAGGATGGGGCCGAAGTGCCACGGGCCGAAGTGTTGAGGGCGCTCGAGGCACTCCAAGCGCGCGGCCTGGTCACGCGGCTCGGCCGCGGGCGCTACGAGTTCGTCGAGCCGTTGTTCGGTGAGTTCGTGCGACGGCTGGACGACCGGGGCGCGACGGCTATCGTTCTCCGCGGATGAGCCTCCCGACCGACGACCTCCGACCGGGCACTCGCGTGCGTTACAGCCCCGCGCACTCGGACGAATGGCGCGAGGGCGTGCTCGTCCAGGCGTCGCCGAACGGCGAGGAATGGCTGGTGAAGGGTCGCTTCGGGAAGTTCTGGATGCACCTCGCCCGGCTGTTCCCCGCCGGCACTGACGAAGTCATCACCCGCTAAACGCGCACCACGGGACGAGCGGACCGGCGCAGGAGCGACCGCGTCGCCCCTGCGCCGATCTTCAAGTCGACCCGGTCCGTGTCGACCCGGTCGTGCTACGCGGTGACGCGGCGGCTGCCCATCCGGCGCCAGACCAAGAGCGCGATGACCGCCCCGATGATCGAGCCGATGATCCCGGCGGCGTTGAGATCGAGGGACCCGCCGAACAGGAGCGCCGCGAGGGTCCCTCCGATGAATGACCCGATGACCCCAAGGACCATCGTACCGACCCAGCCCATCGAGTCGGGACCGGGCACGAGTGCGCGCGCGATGAAGCCCGCGATGAGCCCCATGATCAGGAACAGGATCAAACCCACGTCATTACCTCCGCTGCACCGATCGCGGTGCGCGAGCGGGTCGAATGCAGGAGTCGTGCCGAGCGGCCAAGTACCCCCGCGCGGACTCGAACCGCGGCTTCAGGCTTCGGAGGCCTGCACTCTATCCACTGAGCTACGGGGGCGGGGCCGCACCGGAAGGTGCGGTGGGACGGCCTTGATTCTACCCTTGCGCGGTGACCCAATCAGCGAAGGAGCGTGACAAAGAGCTCTCGCTCATGCAACACCTCGGCGAGCTCCGCGGCCGCCTGACGGTCGCGGCATTCGCCGTTCTGGTCACGACCGCGTTCTCGTTCTTCTTCGCGACCCAGATCATCGAGCTTCTGAAGGCGCCGTCCGGCGTCGCGCGCCTCGTCGCCCTGAGTCCGACCGAGAACTTCACGACGTACATGCGCGTGTCGCTCTTCAGTGGGCTCGCGCTCGCGATGCCGGTCCTGTTGTACGAGATCTACGCCTACGTCGACCCGGCGCTCCGGCCGCATGAGCGGCGCTTTCTTCTCACCCTCGGTCCATTCGCGCTCATCCTGTTCGTCGTCGGGATGGCGTTCTGCTACTTCGTGCTCCTCCCGAGCTCGCTGAAGTTCCTCATCAACTTCGGCAGCGAGGTCATCGATAATCAGCTCCGCGCATCGGAATACATCACGTTCGTCACGACGTTCATCCTCGCCATGGGCCTGGTGTTCGAGATCCCCATCATCATCCTCGGGCTCACCAAGGTCGGGGTCCTGAAGCGCTCGTGGCTCGCGAAGCAACGCCGGTACGTCTTCCTGCTGGTCTTCGTCGTCGGCGCGATCATCACGCCGACGCCGGATCCGTTCAATCAGACGATCGTGGCGGTGCCGATGTATCTCCTGTTCGAGCTTGGGCTGCTGCTCGCGCGACTCGCCGGCGGGCCCAAAGCTCCTCCACCCGGCGCTTGATCTCGGCTTCCGCGCCCATCGCCGTGGGCTCGTAGTAGCGGCGGTCGGCGAGCGCGGCGGGGAGGAACGTCTCCTCCGGCGCGACGTGGTCCTTGGCATCGTGCGCGTACCGATAGCCCTTTCCGTAGCCGAGCCCTTTCATCAGGCCGGTGACGGCATTGCGCAGATGGAGTGGCACCGGGTCGGCGCGGGTGCCTTCGAGATCGGCCATCACCCGAGCTTTGGCCGTCTTCACCGAGTCCGACTTCGGTGCCGCCGCGAGGTACAGCGCTGCCTCGGCAAGGGGGTAGTAGCCCTCCGGCATCCCGATGAGATGCACCGCCTGCTGGGCGGCTGAGGCGAGCACGAGCGCCTGTGGGTCGGCCAAGCCGACGTCCTCCGCGGACAGGATCACCAACCGGCGAGCGATGAACAACGGGTCCTCCCCGGCATCGATCATCCGCAGCAGCCAGTAGAGCGTGGCGTCGGGGTCCGACCCACGCACACTCTTGATGAACGCCGAGATCGTGTCGTAATGGGCATCGCCCGCCCGGTCGTAGCCGAGCGACCGCCGCTGAAGCGCTTCCTTCACCGCCGCCAGGTCCACCGGCCGCACCCCGTCGGCCGCGGGCGCCGCCGCATCAGCGGCGAGCTCGAGGGCGTTCAGCGCGACCCGCGCATCACCGTTGGAGACGACGACCAGCGCGTCAAGGGCGTCGGCGGATACAGCGACCGTGTCACCCAGGCCGCGCGCGTCGGCGAGGGCCCGCTCGACGATCGCCCGGACCTCGGTCGCGCCAAGCGGCTGGAGCACGAAGACACGCGTCCGAGAGAGGAGCGCCGAGATGACCTCGAACGACGGGTTCTCGGTCGTCGCTCCGACGAGGGTCACATCGCCCGCCTCGACATACGGCAGCAACGCATCCTGCTGTGCTTTGTTGAACCGGTGGATCTCGTCAATGAACACGACCGTGCGCTCGCCGGTCGCGGCGCGGACGTCCTTTGCCTCTTCGATGACCCGTCTGAGCTCGGCGACCCCGGAGGAGACGGCGGAAAGCGCGACGAAGCGGGCCTTCGCGCGGCGTGCCGCGATGGCCGCGAGTGTCGTCTTGCCGGTGCCCGGTGGACCCCAGAGGATCATCGACGGGATCAGCCCGGCGTCGATCGCCTTGCGCAGCACCCGTCCCGCTCCGACGAGCTGCTCCTGCCCGACGTATTCATCGAGATCCCGCGGGCGCATCCGCGCGGCGAGCGGCTGCCCGGCAGTGACCGCCGGATCGTCGGCGGCGTTCTCGCCCACTGCGGTCAGGCCGATGAAGAGCGGAGTGGCATTGACGGGTGGGCCAGAGCGCCGTGGACCGTGTGGCACGGTCAAAGTATCCGCCTTGACACGGATTTCCCGCGCGTCAGAATCATATAAACAATCATTTGCGAATGGCGCCTACGCACGGCGCCCGGGGGAGCGCCAGGTGGGCCACGCGACCATCGCCGATCTGCGCACGTATTACCGGGCTCTTGGGGACGAGACCCGTCTGCGCATCGTGCAGATCCTTGCCACGGAGGGCGAGCGGTCGCTCACCGACCTCGTCGAGCGCCTGCACGTCTCGCAGCCGCTCGTATCGTGGCACATGCGCCGCCTCCGGCGCGCCGGGATCGTCACCACGGTCCGACAAGGCCGCGAGGTCCGCTGCTCGTTCGACCGGGAGCGTTTCGGCCAGCTGCACGAGCGTGGGTATCGGATCCTGGTGAACCCCGCGGCGAGCGAACGATGAGTCACGGGGTGCTTCCCAAGGAGATCGCGGCCGGCACGCGGCTCGGCCTCGCACCCCTCGCCCGACGCCTGCACGCGCTCGGGGTGACCGCCAATGGCGTCACCATCGTCGGCCTCGCGGTCACGCTCGCCGGTTCGTTCCTGCTCGCTTCGGAGCGGCCGGTCGCCGCACTCGTCGTGCTTCTGATCGGGACCCTCGCCGACACGCTCGACGGTCAGCTCGCGCGGGCCGCCGGGGGCGGGACGACCTTCGGCGCGTTCCTCGACTCCACGCTCGACCGAGTGTCGGACGCGGTGCTCGTGGCCGCGATCGCCTGGCTCGGCGCCGTCCGAGGGGACCAGCTGCTGTTCTGGGCCGCGATCGTCGCACTCATCAGCTCGTTCCTGGTGAGCTACGTTCGCGCGAAGGCAGAGTCGATGGGCCTCAAGGCCGATGTCGGTCTGGCGCCCCGTGAGGCACGTCTGACGATCCTGCTCGTCGGCATCGGCATCTGGGGCGTCCTCGGACCATTCGCCGTGTTCACCGCGGCGGTCGCGATCGTCGCCCTCCTTTCCACGGTCACCTGGCTCCAGCGCGTCGCGCACGTCGCGTCCGCGCTCAAGACGAGATAGGGAGCGGCTGCGCCTGCGCCCAGAAGAAGGACGGTACCGGACATGGCGATGACCAGGAAGAACTCACCGGCGAAGGCCCCCGCGCGTCCGGCGCCGACAAAGACCGCGACCCGAAGGACGACGGCCGGCCGGGCCGCTGGCCGGCCGACGAAGCGCGCGCGGCCGATCCGCGTCGCGATCATCGGGGTGGGCAACTGCGCGAGCTCGCTGGTGCAAGGGGTCCACTACTACCGGAACGCCAAGCCGGGGGACCCGATCCCGGGCCTGATGCACGTCGATCTCGGCGGCTACCACGTCCGAGATGTCGAGTTCGTCGCGGCGATCGATGTGGATCGCAACAAGGTCGGCAAGGACCTCGCCGACGCGATCTACGCTGTGCCGAACAATACCTACCGCTTCGCCGACGTCCCCAAGACCGGCGTGAAGGTCTCGCGCGGGATGACCCACGACGGGATCGGCAAATATCTCTCGTCGGTCGTGAAGAAGGCCGACGGCCCGACCGACGATATCGTCCGGATCCTCAAAGACCGCAAGGTCGACGTGGTGGTGTCGTATCTCCCGGTCGGGAGCGAGGAAGCGACGAAGTGGTACGTCGAACAGATCTTGGAGGCCGGCTGCGCCTTCATCAACTGCGTCCCGGTCTTCATCGGGCGCGAGCCCTATTGGCAGAAGCGCTTCGCGGCGAAAGGGCTCCCGGTCATCGGCGATGACATCAAGTCGCAGGTCGGCGCGACGATCACGCACCGCGTCCTCACCCGTCTCTTCATGGACCGTGGCGTCCGACTCGACCGCACCTATCAGCTCAACTTCGGCGGCAATACCGACTTCCTGAATATGCTCGAGCGCGAGCGGCTGGAGTCGAAGAAGATCAGCAAGACGAACGCGGTCACGAGCATGCTCGACTACGAGATCGCACCGGAGAACGTCCATGTCGGCCCTTCGGACTACGTGCCCTGGCTCCTCGACCGCAAGTGGTGCTACATCCGGATGGAGGGAACGACATTCGGTGATGTGCCACTGAACGTCGAAGTCAAGCTCGAGGTCTGGGACTCGCCGAACAGCGCCGGCGTCGTCATCGACGCGATCCGGTGCTGCAAGCTCGCCCTTGATCGCGGCCTGGGCGGCACGATCGTCGCGCCGGCCTCGTACTTCATGAAGTCCCCGCCGAAGCAGATCCCGGACGACCGCGCTCGCCAGCTCGTGGAGGATTACATCGCCGGCAAGAATTCCGACACGCTCGCCGGCAAGCCGTAGCCCGTGATCGGGAACATCACCCACGGCATCGGCTACTGGAGCTGGCGGATCGGCGCGGCGCTCGCGCAACGGATCCCCCCGCGGCCCCTGTATGTCGCCGCCGTGCTCGGAGGCGAGCTGACCTACCTGGGCTGGGGCGCGAAGCGCCGGATCACCAAGCAGAACTTCTCGGTCGTCCTGGGGCGGCCGTTGGACGACCGCGAGGTCGCGCGCGTCGCGCGGCGGTCCTTCCGGAACTTCGCCAAGTACCTCGTCGAGATCATGCGGTTCCCCAAGCTCAGCGTGAGCGACTTCGAGCGGCTGGTGCGGATCGAAGGGTGGGAACACCTCCGAGCGGCTCGGGCGCATGGGAAGGGCCTGATCTTCGTCTCGATCCACTTCGGCAACTTCGAGCTCGGTGGCGCACGGATCTCCGATGAGATCCCGCTGAACGTCATCGCCGACGATCTCGACAATTCCCGCCTCATGGACCTCCTCGTCGGGAACCGCGCGCACAAGAACATCACGCTGCTTTCCCCCGATGGCGCGGCGAAGAAGGTCCTCAGAGCATTACGCCGCAATGAGATGGTCGGTCTGATGATGGATCTCGGACCGCGCGCGCAGGAGTTCGACAACGTCGAAGCGACCTTCTTCGGACGGCGGACGGCGTTCCCGGCGGTCGCCGCGACCCTCGCACGGGTCTCTGGCGCACCGATCGTCGTGGCCGTCGCCGTGCGCGAGGCGAACAACACCTTCACCGGCATCGCGCTGCCGCCGATCTTCGTCGAGCGGACCCTCCAGGCGGCGCACGACGTCGAGCTCGCGACGGGGAAGATCGCTTCCGGCCTCGAGGGATTCGTCCGTCGCTGGCCTGATCAGTGGTACATCTTCCGGCCGATGTGGCCGCTGCTTCCGGTGGGCGCACCGTAGCGGCGATACCGAGGCTCGTCGCCGTTGCCGCCGAGCGCGTCGCGCCGGCCCTCCCGGGCTGGTCGCACGGCCCGTTGTCCGCGCTCGGGGGCGCCATCGCGTACCGGTCGTCAGCCGGCGCCCGCGACGCGGTCCGCCGGAACCTCGCCATCGTCTGCCCCCAGCGCGCCGACCGCGAGGCGCTCGTCCGTCGGACCTTCACGGCGCAGGTGCGCCACTACCTCGAGATCTTTCGTCTCGCGCGTCTCGCTCCGGAGCAGCTCTCGCGCGAGATCACCGTGAGCGGGTGGGACGGGTTCCTAGCCGCGCAGGCTCGGGGGAAGGGGGTCATCGTCGCCAGCGCGCATCTCGGGCCGGTCTCGATCTGCGGGCAGATCTTCGCCGCCGCCGGCTATCCAGTGACCCTCACGGTCGAGCGGGAGTCAGACGAGCTTGCGCGGGCGATCAACCGCTCGCGGACGGCGATGGGGATCCGGTTCGTCGGCACCGACGCGGCCATCAGTGTCCACCGCGTGCTCCGCCGGGGCGAGATCCTCGCGATGCTCGCGGACCGGGCGGTCACCGGGGTCGGCGTTCGGGTGCCGTTCTTCGGCCGGAGTGCGCTGCTACCGTCGGCCCATGTCGCCCTCGCGCTCCGGACCGGTGCCGCCCTCCTGCCGGCGTTCGCGCGCCGCGATGGCACGCGGGTGCTGGCGCAGATCCTCCCCGAGCTCGAGCTCCACCGCACCGGCGACCGGGACGCCGATATCCGAGACGGAGTTGCCGCTTTCGCCAGGCTCCTGGAGGCACACATCCGGGTCGCTCCGGAGCAATGGTCGGTCTTCGAGCCCTTCTGGGAGCGGTGACCTACGGTGTCAGGCATGAGCAAGATCGAAGACCCCGGACGCGGGAAGGCCGATCTCCAGCTTCATTCCGATCTCGGTGACGGGCTTGCCTCACCGGCCGAGATCCTGGACACCGCCGAACGCGTCGGTCTCGACATCATCGCCCTCACCGACCACGACGACATTCGCGGCGCGTTCCAGCTTCGTGACCTCGCGGCGCGACGAAAGAGCCCGGTCGAGATCGTGACCGGCATCGAGGTGACCACACGCTCGGGTCACCTGTTGGCGCTCTTCATCGAAACGGACATCCCGATGTTCCGGCCCCTCGCCGAAACGGTCCTGGCGATCCACCGCGCCGGCGGCCTTGCGGTGGTCCCCCACCCGCTCTCGTACCTCACGTTCTCCGTCGGCGAACGCGCGCTCCGTCAGCTGGCGTCGCTCGGCGATCCGGGAACGTTCATCGATGGCATCGAGCTCCGCAATCCGTCGTATGCCGGCCGCGTGCGCGATGCTCGCGCCGCACGTCTGAACCAGCATGTCCTTCGGGTGGCCGAGACCGGGTCGAGCGACGCGCACCACGGCCATCTTGTGGGCACGGCCTGGACCGAATACCCCGGGACGGATGCCGCCGCGCTCCGGGCCGCGATCGCCGCACGGACGACGACCGCGCACGGCCGCGACTGGACCCTGCGCGAGCATCTCAACGGCGCGGCGACACAGCAGTGGCGCTCGATGGTGCGGGATCCATACAAACGCGCGCGCACTCGGATCGGCAACAAGCGCACATGATGCGCCCGTGAAGATCGGGATCGTGAGCCCGTACGCGTACCCGCGGCCGGGCGGCGCGAACGCGCATATCCGCGAGACATACGAGCGGCTCCGCGAGCTCGGCCACGACGTCCGGATCATCACCGCGCCATGGGGCGACGACCCGCCAGCGCAGGACGTCATTCAGATCGGCCAGGCGATCGCGGTCCCGTACAACGGCAGCGTGGGGCGCATCACGCTCTCCGCGCGGCTCGAGTTCCTGGTCACGAGGATCCTCGACCGCGAGCGGTTCGACATCATCCACCATCACGAGCCGCTGGTGCCGCTTCTCTCGGCACAGATCCTCGACCGCGCGACCTGCCCGCAGGTCGCGACGTTCCACGCCTTTGGCGGATTTTCGTTCAGCTACTGGCTGGGCCGTCCGATCGGGAAGCGCTACATGAACAAGCTCGACGGACGCATCGCCGTCTCGAGCGCGGCGCGTCACTTCGTCTCCCGCTATTTTCCCGGCGAGTACCGCATCATCCCGAACGGCGTGGATGTCGAGTTCTTCTCGAACGCGCGCCCGTTCCCGGAATACCGCGACGGGAAGACCAACATCCTGTTCGTCGGTCGGCTCGAGCCGCGCAAGGGTGCCGTGCATCTGCTCCGGGCGTATGCGCTCCTGAAACCACGCTTCCCAGACACCCGCCTCATCATCGCCGGCCGCGGGCCCGAGCTCGGCGACCTGCGGCGCTTCGTGCGTCAGGCCGGCCTTGCGGACGTCCTGTTCGCGGGGCGGATCGATGACATCGACAAGGCGCGCTTTTACAAGACCGCCGACGTGTTCTGCGCGCCGAGCACCGGCCAGGAATCGTTCGGCATCGTCCTTCTCGAGGCGATGGCCGCAGGGACCGCGGTCGTCGCGAGCGACATTCACGGATACAAGAAGGTCGTGCAGCGGAATCTGAGCGGGCTTCTCGTGGAGCCGAAGGATCCGGCGGCGATCGCGGGGGCCATCGAGCGCCTCATCGACGATCCCGACCTCCGCATCAGGCTCGGCAGCGCTGCCGCAGCCCGCGCGCACGAATTCGACTGGAAGCATGTCACCGAGCAGCTCGTCGACTTCTATGAGGAGATCATCGGTGCGCGCGCCCGCGCTTGATGGCATCCGGGTCCTTGAGCTCGGGAATTTCATCGCCGGGCCGTACGCCGGAACGCTCCTCGCGGACATGGGCGCCGACGTGGTGAAGATCGAGGCGCCTGACGGCGGCGACTACAGCCGGGCGCTCGGACCGTTTCCCGCGCCGGGGTCGGATGGCGCGGGCTTCCTCCGGCTGAACCGCAACAAGCGTGGGATCGCGTTGGACCTGAAGTCAGCCGGGGGTAGCGCGGCATTCCGCGCGCTCGCCGCCAAGGCGGACGTGGTCATCGAGAACTTCCGGGCGGGAACGATGGACGCCCTCGGCCTCGGCTACGAATCCCTCGTCGCCGCGCACCCCGGCCTCGTCTATCTCGCGATCACCGGATTCGGGCGCACCGGCCCGTACCGCGACCGCGCCGGTCTCGACCTCATCCTTCAGGCCGAGAGCGGGCTGATGAGCGTCACCGGCGAGGCTGGCGGCCCGCCGGTGAAGATCGGCGTGCCGGCCGTTGACCTGACCTCGGCGCTCTACGGCGCGTACGCGGTGGTGTGCGCGCTTGCCGCGCGCGCCGCGGACGGCATCGGACAGCTCATCGATCTTTCGCTCATCGAGAGCGGAGTATCGCTCGCGATCTGGGAGTCGGGCGTGTACCTCACCACCGGCGAAGTTCCCGAGCGGCTCGGCTCGGCCCATCGGGTCATCGCGCCGTACCAGGCGTTCCGCACCTCCGACGGTCATGTCGTGCTCGGTGCGTTGACCCCCGCGTCGTGGGCTGCACTGCGCACCCTCATCGGGACCGACCGCCTGCGCGACGACGACCCCCGCTGGCGCGATCCGGCGAGCCGGCACGCGCACGCCGTCGAGCTCGCCGTCATCATCGAGTCCGTGACGGAGAACAGGACCACCAACGCTTGGATGTCCGACCTGGAAGCGGCCCGGATCCCGTGTGGCCGCCTGAACGACTATGCCGACGTCGTCGCCGATCCACACCTCGCGGCCCGGGGCCTCTTCGTCGATCTTCCCCATCCGACGCTCGGATCGGTGCGCGCGATCGGCTCGCCGATCCACATGAGCGGCACCCCGCCGGTCATGCGTCGGGCGGCACCCGGCCTGGGCGAGCACACCCGCGCCGTCCTTGACGAAGCGGGCCTCTCCGCCGAGACCATCGAGAGTCTGTTCGCCAGCGGAGCCGCGCGGTGAACGCGACGCCGGAGATCGTTCGCGAGCAGCGCGGTGACGTGGCCTGGGTGACCTTCGACCGCCCGCAGGCGAGGAACGCGTTCACCTACGACATGTACACCCGCCTGACCGAGCTCTGCGAGGAGCTCGCGGCCGACGAGGCCACCCGCGTGGTGGTCTTTCAGGGCCGCGGCGACGACGCCTTCATCTCCGGCAGCGACATTCGCCGGGTCGGGGAGATCCGGACCCTCAAGGACGCGATCGCCTACGAGCAGCACATCGAGCAGGCGATCGGCGGGGTCGAGAAGCTTCCCAAGCCGACGATCGCGCTCATCCGCGGCGTCGCGACGGGCGGCGGAGCCGCGATCGCTCTCGCCTGCGACCTCCGCGTCGCTGCCGAGAACGCCCGGTTCGGCGTGCCCATCGCGCGCACCATCGGGAACACGATGTCGCTGCGCAACCTCGCGCGGCTGGTCGAGGTGGTCGGGCCGGCCCTCACCAAGGACCTGCTGTTCACCGCTCGTCTTGCCGACGCCGGAGAAGCGCTCCGCGCCGGCGCGTTCAGCGAGGTCGTCACGTTGGGCCAGATCGAGGAACGGGTGGCGGCGCTCGCGGCCCAGATCGCCGGCAACGCGCCGCTCACCATCCGCGCGACCAAGCTCGGCGTCCTCCGGATCGTCGAGTCCGCCCGCGAGCGCATCGGTGCGGGCGAGGACATCGTCGGGCTCGCCTACACCTCGGAAGACTTCCGCGAGGGGGTGGCCGCGTTCCTGGAGAAGCGCCGACCGAGGTGGAGCGGCCGCTGAGCGGGGTCGAGCTGCGGACGACGTCCCGGACGCGAACTAGGGAGCGGCGTTGTCCTTCGCGGCCTTGCGGGCGACTCCATCGGCGCGGGCGGCGGCGGCGACAGCCCTGGCGATCGCGGGCACGACCGCGGGGTCGAACACGCTGGGGAGGATGTACTCCGCCGAGCGCAGCTCCGCCGGGACTGCCGCGGCGAGGGCCTCGGCCGCGGCAAGCACCATGTTCGGGGTCACCGAGCTCGCGCGCGCGTCGAGCAGACCGCGGAAGATGCCAGGGAACGCCAGGACATTGTTCACCTGGTTCGGGTAGTCGCTCCTGCCGGTAGCCATGATGTCGACCCGATCGGCGACGGTGACCGGGTCGATCTCAGGCTCCGGGTTGGCCATCGCGAAAACGATCCGAGGGTGGGCCATCGACTCCACCATCTCCAGCGTGAACAGACCCGGCCCGGAGAGCCCGATGAGCACGTGGGCGCCGCGCACGATCTCGACCAGACCACGCGCCGGTCCGGATGCCCCGAGCTCCTCCGCAAGCGCGCGCTTCTCGGAGTTCAGGTCGGTCCGGCTGGTGGTGAGCGCTCCGGTACGGTCGGCAACAGTGACCGCGCCGGCACCGGCCGTCCGCAGGAGCCGCGCCGTGGCGGTCCCTGCCGCGCCAGCGCCCAGGACCACCACCTTGAGCGAGGGAAGGTCGGTTCCGCACACCGCGGCGGCGTTCCGCAGCGCCGCAAGAACGACGACCGCCGTGCCGTGCTGGTCGTCATGGAACACCGGGATGTCGAGCCGCGCGCGGAGCTGGCGCTCGATCTCGAAGCAGGCGGGCGCGGCGATGTCCTCGAGGTTGATCCCACCGAAGCCAATGGACATCCGCGCGATCGTCTCGACCTCCTCGGCCGGCGTGCCCGGGATGATGACCAGCGGGTACGCGGAAACGCCGGCCAGGTCGGCAAAGAGGAGCGACTTTCCCTCCATCACCGGGAGCGCAGCGAGCGGCCCGACGTTGCCGAGTCCGAGGACCGCGGTGCCGTCGGAGACGATCATGATCGTGTTCGCGCGCTGGGTGAGTGCCCACGAGCGCTCGGGGTCCTCGGCGATCGAGCGACAGACTCGCGCGACGCCCGGGGTGTACACGAGCGACAGATCATCGCGGGTCCGCACCGATACGCGGCCCTTGATCTCGACCTTGCCGCCGAGGTGCATGAGGAACGTCCGATCGGAGACCGAGCGCACGACGACCCCGGTGAGGGCCTGAAGGTCGGCGGTGAGGACCTTCCCGGTCTCTTCATCCGGCGCGTCCACCGTGACGTCGCGGACGTGTTTCGTCGGGGACGCATCGACGAGATCGATGGCGCCGAGGCTGCAGCCGCGGTCGGCGATCGCCCGAGCCACCGTCGCGAACATTCCGGGCATGTTGTCGATCTCGAGACGGATGACCAGGCGGTAGGCCGGGGTGATGACCGGTCTAGAAGCCAAGGTACGCGCTCCGGACCTTCGGATCGCTGGCGACCTCGGCGGCCGAACCGGACATCGCGATCCGTCCATTCTCCAGCACCGAGGCGGTCGCGGCGACCTCGAGCGCGAGGTGGACATTCTGCTCGACGATGAGCACCGTCACGCCCTGGGCGACGATCTCGCGGATCACACGGAAGACTTCGTCGACCAGGATCGGCGCGAGGCCGAGTGATGGCTCGTCGAGCATGAGGACCTGCGGCTTCCCCATCAGCCCGCGTCCGATGGCCGCCATCTGCTGCTCGCCCCCAGAGAGGGTGCCGGCCAGCTGAGAGCGGCGCTCGGCGAGGCGCGGGAACAGGGTATAGACCTCCGCGAGCGTCTTGATCCGCTGCGGCCGGCTGCGCGAGCTGTACGCGCCGAGGATCAGGTTGTCCTCGACCGTCATGTTCGGCCAGAGGTGACGACCCTCGGGCACCTGGATCACCCCGCGCTCCACGATGCTATGCGGCGAGGAGCCGTCGATCCGCTCCCCGGCGAAGCGGACCTCGCCCTCGAGCGCCGGCAGGATGCCCGAGATGACCCGGAGGGTCGTGGTCTTCCCCGCGCCATTGCTGCCCAGGAGCGTCGCGACCGAACCCGCAGCGATCGACAGGCTCACGTCCCACAGGGCCTGGACGTCGCCATACGCTGCGGCCACGCTGCGGACCTCGAGCAGCGGTTCGGTCGTGTTCACTGGGAGCGCAGGCCGATCACGCGACCGCCCGATCGCCAAGGTAGGCCTTTATCACGGCCGGATCCTTCGCGATCTCCGCCGGTGTCCCGAGCGCGATGCGCTTTCCGAGGTCCATGACCATGATCCGATCGGAGAGCGACATGATCGCTTTCATCACATGTTCGACCATCACGATCGTCACCCCGCCGTCGCGGATCTTCCGGATGAGGTGGATGATCCGCGCGCTCTCGGTCGGATTGAGTCCCGCAGCGACCTCGTCGAGGAGCAGCACCCGGGGGTCGGTGGCCAGCGCGCGGGCGACCTCGAGGCGCTTACGGCGTGCGAGCGTGAGCGATCGGCCGAGCGTCGCGCGGTGCGGGCCAAGCTCGGTGAGCTCGAGGATCCGGTCGACCTCGGCCTGCGCCATCGCGCCACGCAGCCGGTGACGTCCATAGAGCAGGCCCACGGTGACGTTCTGCGCGACGGTCATCTCCGGGAACGGGCGCACGATCTGATGCGTCGTGACGACCCCGCGGGCACATACGGTGTGCGCCGGCAGACCGGCGATCTCCTCGCGCGCGAGGGTGATCGATCCCCCGCTCGGCTTGTAGATCCCGGACATCAGGCGGAAGAGGGTGGTCTTCCCGGCGCCGTTCGGCCCGATGAGCCCGAAGATCTCGCCCTCGTGGATCTCGAAGTCCACGGCATTCACCGCGACGAGGCCGCCAAAGCGCTTCGTCAAGGCGGTCCCGACGAGGAGGGGCGGTCCGATGGTCACGAGAGATCCTCGCGCGGCCGGAGGAGCGAGCGGGCCAGCCGACCGCCCCGACCGATGAGGCCCGCGACGCCAAGTGGCTCGAACATGACGATGAGCACCAAGAGCAGGCCGTAGATGACCGCGGGAAGGTACGGGTTGCGTACCAGCGAGCTCAGCTGGTCCTGGACCGTGGAGTACAGGATCGCGCCGAACACGGGTCCCCAGACCGTACCGAGACCACCGACGACCGGCATGAGCACGATCGCGATCGATTTGTCGAAGCCGAACATCGTGGCCGGATCGAGGAACTGCTGTCGCGCGGCGTAGAGCGTGCCGGCGGTGGCACAGAAGAACGCCGAGATCGCGAGGGCGATGACCTGCAAGCGGGCTGTGGGCACGCCGGCGGTCTCGGCTGCGTCGACGTCCATATTGATCGCGAAGAGTCCGATGCCGAAGCGGCCGGCGCGGATGTACATCGTCGTGATCATCGTGACCACGAACACCGCGATCGTCGCGTAGTGAACCTGTACTGGATCGAACAGCGGGAGTGAGATGCCGGTCACGCCTTTCGTCAGGGTCACGCCGAAGATATCGTCGAAATTCACGAAAAAGAGCCGGGTCGCCTCTCCCACGCCGATCGTCGCGATCGCGAAGTACGGGCCGCGTAGACGGAGCGTCGGGATGCCGACCAGCACGGCGTAGCCGGCGGCGACGAGACCCGCGATCGGGAGCGTGAGGAGCGGGTTCAGCCCGGTCTGCGACCAAAGGATGCCGGTCACGTAGGCGCCGAGCCCGAGGAATGCCGCGTGGCCGAACGAGATCTGCCCCACGTAGCCGCCGACGATGTTCCAGGCCGACGCGAGGATCGCGTACCACAGTAGGTTGAACACGATCCGCTGGAGGTTGAACGACCGCTCGTCCAGCACCGGGATGAGCGCGAGTCCGGCGGCGATCACAACGATGAGGCCGATCTGGAGCACGAGGAGCGTGCGCCGGGAGAGGTGCAGACGGTCGATCACGAGAGCCGCCGGCGCCGGATGAGGGAGGCCAGGCCGCCCGGGAGCACGACCAGGACGAAGACGAGGAGGACGAAGGACACGAGGTTCTCGAGCTGCGGCTTGGAGAGGGTCACCGTGAGACTCTCGGCGAGTGCGAGCAGGAACGCGGCAAAGGCGACTCCGGGGATCGACTCGAGCCCGCCAAGGACGATGATCGTGAAGCTCTTCAGCTGAAGCACCCCGAACGGATTCGTCGGATCGAAGGGGAAGACCAGGGTGAGGAGACAACCGGCGACGCCGGCGAGGGCCGTGCCAAGGCCGAAGGCGATCATCGAGACCCGACTCACGTCGATCCCGGCAAGGCGGCACGCATCTCGGTCCTGCGCGAGCGCCCGGATCGCGCGCCCGAGGAATGTCCGCCGCAGGAACAGCTCGAGGGCGATCAGGATGACGACCCCGGCAAGGAATACGAAGAGCCGGGTGTAGGCGATGGTCACCTCACCGAGACGAATGACCTCCTGGACGTAGACCGGCCGGACCGCTCGAACGTCACCGCCGAGAAAGAGGCTCGCGCCGGCCTGCATCACCAGGAGGATCCCGAACAGCAGGAGGAGTGAGATGACCGGCTTTTGTCCGGACACGCGTCGCACGAAAACGACCTCGAGCAGCGCGCCGAGAGCGAAGAAGATGGGTGCCACCACGACCGTGGCCAGCAATGGGTCGACGCCGAATGCGGACCAAACGAAGAATGTGACGAACGAACCGAGCATCATCGCGCCGGCGTTGGCCAGATTGATGATCTTCATCACGCCGTAGATGAGCGCGAGCCCGTACGACATCGTGGCGTACAGGCCCGCGACCAACAGGGCGCTGATGAGCGCCTCGACAACGCGCATCTAGATCGACGCTACTGCTTTGCTGGGAACGGGATCGTCGGTGTCCCAGTGGCCTGGTCCTTGGGGTGGATGAGGATCCGGTTGCCGCCTGGGGTGTTCTGGGTCATGACGTAGTCGTTCGTCGCCTGGCCGGTCTTGCTATCGAACTTGATCGATCCGCCGGGGAAGATCGAGCCGTCCCAGGTCGTGTTCCAAAGGGTGTCGCGGACCTTCTGCTTGTCGACCGACCCGGCCTTCTGGATCGCGGTGAGAAGGATCCGGGCCGACTCCCAAGCTCCGGCGGCGTACCACTCTGGCGAATCGCCCGTCGTCTTCCAGGTGTCGAGCCACTTCTTCACGTTGTCGCCAGGCTGGAGGCTATCGAACCAGGTCGCGGCGACGATGTAGTCGCTCGAGTCCTTGAGCGCATCGCGCGCGGCCTTCTCGGGCCCGCGAGGTCCGTAGGTGAGGTACTTGTGATACAGACCGAGCTGCTTGTACTGCGTCTGCATCGTGATGTAATCGTTCACTCTCGCGTCGACCATGTACGCGTCCGCGCCGGCATCCTTCACCTTGTTCAGGAGTGAGGTGTAGTCCTTGCCGTTCAGGTCGAAAGCTTCGGTCAGAACGACCTTGAACCGGTCGGATGCGGCGGCCTCACCGGCCTTCACACCGGCGCTGAACTCCTTGCCATGAGAGCTGTTCTCGTACGCGACGGCGATCTTCAGCGGTTTCGGGAGCTTCCCGGCATCCTGCTGGATCTTGATGAAGTCGAGCTGGGTCGCGGCGAGCTTCTCGATCGGGGCGAGCAGACCGACAGCCCATTGGTTGTCCACGTAGATCGACGATGAGGCACCGCCGCCGCCCACGTACGGCATCTTGTACCGGTTCGTCACCTTCACCTCCTGGGTGACGGTGGTGGTGTTGTAGCCACCGAGGAGCAGATCGACGTTGTCCTGGGTGATGAGCTTCTCGTAGAGCTGGCCGCTCGTCGCGGCGTCGCTCTTGTTGTCCTCGATCTTGAGGTCGATCTTCACCTTTTTCGAGCCGACCGCCAGACCGCCGGCGTCGTTCACCTGCTTGATGTACAGCTCGTAGGCATCCTTCACGAACTTGCCGGGCGTCGAGTCCGCACCGGTCAGTGGCAGTGCGGCGCCGAGGTGGATCGTGTCTGGAACGTTCGCCGCGCCGGCGCTCGCACCCGCTCCGCTCGTTCCCGGGCCGCCACAGGCCGCGAGCAGAATGGCCGCCGATAGGGCGACCCCCTCAAACATCGATAGCCGCCGCATCTCACCCTCCCGATCCCCCTCAGGCTGAGGCGGGTCGGCGTCATTATGACCGCGGCGCCGACGGTGTCCGGTCCCCAGGTACCAAGGTACCGGCCGAACGGGACTACGGGCACGCTCCCCACTGCCGTGTCGCGCCGGCCGCGATCCGCCAGACCGCGGCGTGGGTGCCATCCGAGCCGAGGATCCAGACCATTCCACCTTGCGCGAAGACCGAGCGAAGCGTACAGGTCGTCCCCAGGTCCACCGTCGTGCCGGCCTCGCCGTCGAGGCGGACGACCGTGCCACGGTCTCCAACGATCCAGGTGGACGCGCCGATGACCGCGGCGGCCCGGAGCGCGACGGCTGCCCGCGCGGGCAGCGGCTCCCAGCCTCCGCGATACCGGAGGATCGTTCCGTCGTCTCCGACGGCGACGACATCATCGACCCGAGGTCCCGCGACCGCGCGCAATGTAACGCTGGTCCCGGTGGGGACCGCACGCCAACCGGCCTCCTCGAGCCGGTAGGTCACCCCGCCTGTGCCGACCACCCAGGCCGAGAACGGACCGAAGGCCGCGATCGCCTCGAAGTCCTCGTCCAGGCCGGCGGCGTGCGGGAACCATCCAGCGGCGGTCTGCCGAACGACGGACCCCCGATGCCCGGCCGCAAGCACCCCGTCAGGCAGGAACGAGACTCCGCGGAGATCGTCCAGCTGCACCGCGTCCGTGCGGATGGAGTGCACCAGGTCGTCGATCGTGACGACGCCTCCGGCGCCTCCGACCGCGACGAGGTCGCTCCCTCGACAGGCCGCGGCGACGAGCGAGCGGAGCGTCGGATCGATGAGCTGCCAGCTGTCACCGTCGAACCGGCCGATGCCGCCGCCATCGGAGACCACGTACACGCCGTCGCCGGCGGCGCAGCCGGCCGACAGGGGCTGGCGAAAGACGAGCGGTCCGGTGTCCAGGGGCGCAGTCGGGCTGGGTGTGGGTCCGAGGGTCACCGGTGCTCCAGGCGACGCCGCTGGGATCGGCCGGAGCCGCGCCGCTCCGTTACCGGCGAGGATCGCGAGGACGACGAGCGCGACCGCAGCGACGGTCGCCAGCGCCGTGGCCCGCGACATCACATCGCTTCAAGCCGGCGGATCCGCTCCTCGATCGGCGGGTGGGTGTCGAAGAGCCGGTCGAACTGGATCGGACGGTCCTTGAGCGGGTTCGCGAAGTAGAGGGAGGCGGTCGCCTTGTTCGCGACCTCGAGCGGCTCGCGGTCCGCGGCGATCTTGCGGAGAGCGTTCGCCAGACCTTGCGGATACCGCGTGAGCAGTGCGCCCGATGCATCGGCGAGGTATTCGCGCTGTCGCGAGACGGCCATCTGCACGATGCCGGCGACGAGCGGTGTGAGGAT
>JAYVCA010000194.1:0-7734 GCA_043750135.1 Chloroflexota bacterium
CCCGGTCATCGCGAAGCTCTTGCTGAAGCCATCGAGCAGGATCGTCCGGTCGGCCATCCCGTCCTCCTGGACGATCGAATGGTGCCGCCCTTCGTACAGCAGGTCCGCGTAGATCTCGTCGGACAGGACCCAGAGGTCCCGCGCCCGTGCGATCTGGGCGATCTCTTTCAGTGTCGCGGCCGGCAGCACCCCGCCCGTCGGGTTGTGCGGACTGTTCAGGACGATGAGCTTCGTCCGGTCGGTCACGAGCGATCGCAGCTCGTCGAGGTCCGGGGCGAAGTCGGCCCGCTCACGCAGCGGCAACGGGATGCCCTTCGCCCCCGTGAAGTCGATCATCGAGGAGTAGATCGGGAAGCCTGGCTCGGGGTAGATCGCTTCATCGCCCGCATCCAGCAGCGCGAGCATCGCGAAGAACATGATCGGCTTCGCGCCGGGCGTGACGATGACCTGCCCCGGGTCCACTGCGAGACGCCGAGTGCGATTCAGGTGCTCGGCGATCGCCTGGCGGAGCTCCGGTATGCCGGCTGAGGGCGTGTAATGCGTCTCGCCGCGCTGCAGCGCCGAGAGGCCGGCGTGCGTCACCGACCGGGGCGTGTCGAAATCCGGCTCACCGATCTCGAGGTGGATGATGTCGCGGCCCTGCGCTTCGAGGGCCTTCGCTTTGGCGAGCACCTCGAATGCCGTCTCGGTACCGAGACGCGACATACGAGCGGCCAGCGGACGGACCATCGGCTGGAAGTTTACGCGCGACGACGTCACGCTTCACGACGGCATACTGGGTCCGATGCGCCTCCATGCGGTCTTCCCCCAGACCGAGATCAGCGCCGATCCGCGCGACGTCGCGACCTACGCGCGCACGGTCGAGGAGCTGGGGTACGACGGGATCGTCGCCTATGACCATGTCCTTGGCGCGCATCCCGATCGCCCCGGAGGCTGGACCGGTCCGTACACCCACCAGACCCAGTTCCATGAGGTCTTCGTCCTCTTCGGATACCTCGCGGCGATCACCACGCGGGTCCTGCTGTCGCCCGGCGTGCTCATCCTCCCGCAACGCCAGGCCGCGCTCGCGGCGAAGCAGGCTTCGGCGGTCGACGTGCTCTCTGGCGGACGGCTCCGCCTGGGCGTTGGGATCGGCTGGAACGCGGTCGAGTACGAGGCCCTGGGCGCGAACTTCCACGACCGCGGGCGCCGCGTCGAGGAGCAGATCGCCCTGCTCCGCGAGCTGTGGACGAACGAGGTCGTCGATTTCACCGGGAACTGGCACCGCGTCGATCGCGCCGGACTCAACCCGATGCCGGTCCAGCGGCCGATCCCGATCTGGATGGGCGCGGACGTCGAACGCGCGATCCGCCGTATCGCGCGTCTGGGCGACGGCTGGTTCTCGCACGTCAAGCCCGACGACGAGGGGCGAGCGCAGGTCGACCGATTCCGTGAGTGGGTCCGCGAGGCCGGGCGCGATCCGGCACGCGTCGGCATCGAGGGCCGGATCCAGGCGCGCTGGGACCGGGACACCTGGGCCCGATCGGCCGAGATGTTCATGGGGATGGGAATGACCGACCTCGAGCTGGCCACCATGGGTGCCGGATACCGTTCGCTCGACGAGCATCTTGAGGCGCTTCGCCATTTCCACGAGCTCGTGTCCGGCTAGCGGCCGGTGGACGCCGCCCTGGTCAGGGCGTTCCTTGCCGCCGCCGACGATCGGCCGGCGGATCGCGCCGGGGTCGCGCGGGTGCGGGCCGGTCTCGAGATCCTGGGTCGGCCGGACATCCGGTATCTCGTTGCCACCGTGCGCGGATCCGGCGCCGCCACGATCACCCGCTACGCGCGCGCCATCCTCGAGGCCGCCGGCGCGGCGACCGGCGTGCCCGGCGATCCGATGGGTGACGAGCTGTTCGCGAGGGCCGGCACCGAGGCCGCGTCGGCCGGGTATTCGCTTGGCGCGAGCCGGCCCGAGCTGGGTGAGCTGACACGCGCCGATCTCGCGCTGCTCCTTGAACTCACCGCCCTCGCCGCGATGAACCGCCGTGTGGTGCTGCTGGTGGATCCGGGTCCGGTCGCCGCGAACACGCTCCTGGGAGCCATTGCCGCGGACGCATCCGTCTTCAGCGGGGCGGAGGATGAGATCGCGTCGGCGCTGGGCGCCGCGGCCGCCGGCCGGCCGGTCGTTGTCGTCCCGTCGGCTGGTCCGGTGCGGGTCGGCTCCGGTGATCACGACCGCCTCGACGCGATCGCTGCTGAACGCGGTCTGGCGCTCCTCCGAGCCGGCCGCGAGTTCTCGGTGCTGCGGCGTGGTGAGGCGCTTGCGGTGACCGTGGCCGACGAGACCTACGAGGGCCTGGCGTCCGCGGCCGGCGATGATCCGTGGCACGTCGCCGCCGGCGTTGCGACCGCGCTGGCAGTCGCGCTGCAGGGGATCCGGATGCGGCCGGAGTGGGTCGTTCGCGGCGTCAGTTCCGCGGCGGCAGAATAAGTCCGGTGGGAACGCCGCTTCAGGCCGCGAAGACCTTCATGGAGGCGCTCGAGGCGGGTAACGCCGACCGTGCGGCGAGCGTCTGTGCGCCCGATGTGACCATCGTGCTGCCCGGCGGGGAAACGGAGCTCCAGGGCATCGAGGGCGCGAAACGCCTCATTCGCATCGCCCCGCCGTTCATCCGCCGGATCCGCGAGGAGGAGGTCAACGGAGACACCATCGTCCTCCGTGGGCTCACTCGCTCACCGGGTCACTTCGCCAACTTCACGACCTGGACGTTCCACACCGACGGCGAGCGCATCACGCACGTTTCATTCGCCTGGCGGCCGGCGAACTAGCCGCCGCTGAGCTAGCCGCCGCACTCCAGCGGTCCGCGGCGACGTAGCGGAATGAGCGCGGGGTCGTGCGGAGCCCGAAGTCGGCCAACGGCCGAGGCGTGCGGTAGCGGCGTGGCCGGCGGACCGGGAGCGCCCAGCCGTTCGCCGAACGATGCCGGGGCGCGTCGAGCTGACATTCACCGACGACAGCGTTGGCACCGACGACGGCGAGATAGGCCTTTGCCGGCAGCCGTCTCGGCGGGATCGGCCGGTGATCGAACTTCGCGGTCCCGGCAAGAATGGCCTCGGCGTGCTCCGCTGAGATGGCGAGGACGATGGCGTCGGACATCTGCCCCTCCCGAACGATCGCTGGAACGAACGGAACGATCGGATCGGGCTTGCTCGTGCGGGCTCAGTGCAGGCCGGCGAGGGCCTTCACCGTGGCGTAGTACGGGTCCCGCTCGCGGAGCTTCTTCGCGATGGCGCGGAGATCGCCGGGCCGGGTGCCCTCGAAGAACGCCGTCGTCTCCTGGAGACAGCGCGTCTCGTCCGCCGCGCGGTCGCGGTCATCCTGGGTCTCGTCTGCCGCGACCGCCTGGATCTGCCAGGCGAAGCCCAGGACATGGCGGAAGGTCTCGCTCGCACGCTGGAGGTGGAAGGGGGAGGAAATGAGGTGGATCGATCGCGGCTCGAGTCCTTGGAGATAGCGCGCGGCGACGAGCACGGCGTTGCCGATGGTGTCGCGCGATTCGTCCTCGAGCAGGATCCACTCCGGGTCCACGCCGACCGCGACGATCTCGTCGCGCATCATCGCCGCCTCGCTCGGCCCGGTCGTCGCGCCGGTGGGCCGGTCCCCCGAGGCGATGATCGGCACGTCGGGCCGCGATCTGGAAGTGAGGCCGGCCCGCTTGGCTCGCGCGATCGTCGCCGCCGCCGCCCGACCGTCCGGGGCCACGCCGCCACCCAGCACCACGATGATCTCAGGGGCCGCGGCGAGGTCGATCTGCGCATCCATCGCCCCGACCATAGCCCACCGCGGACAACGAACGAGGCGCCCCCGGTACGGGAGCGCCTCGTTGTCGATCGCCGGCGCGCGCTAGATGCTGCGGAGGGTGCCGTCCATAAGCTGCACGATGATGAAGTTGTCACCACCGCCGTTCTGGTAGATCGGATCGCTGTCGGGCTTCCAGCCGGTGACCCGTTTCTTGTCGTTCACCGGATTGTTGTTGAACCGCTCCCACAGGGGAATGATCGGGAGCAGCTCGTTGAACGCGAGCGCGATCTTGGAGATCGGGTCCTTCTGCTTCGTGACGTCGAAGCCGGCACCCGCATCGTCGAGGAGCGCGTCGAAGTCGACGTCGCCGGACGACGTCTTCTGCTTGTTCGGGTACTTGGAGCCCAGGCCCGAGGCGAGGGTGTTGAACTCGCGGAAGGGCCGGATGAGCGATTCCTTGGGATGAGGGTTCCCGGCGCCCCAGGGGTTGATCGCGAGCTGGAAGTCACCCTTCAGCGTGTCCGGGAGCTGCGTCGACCGGATCGCCCCACGCGGGGTGATCTTGATCCCGAACTTGTTGAGCGCATCGCTCGCGTGGGTCGCGGCGCTCGACCAGTCGGCGAAGTCGCTCGGGAAGTACAGCTCGAACTCGAGCTTCTTGCCGTCCTTCGCGTAGGTGCCATCACTGCCCTTGGCGTAGCCGGCTCCCTTCATGAGGTCGTCGGCCTTCTTTAGGTCATACGCATAGGACTGGAGCTTGCTCACATCGCCTGAGTTCACCCAGTTCGGGACCAGGCTGTCGCTGAAGCCGGTCATGTATTTCGATGACTTGCCGGATTTTCCGTACGCGATCTGGGCGCTCTCCTCCTTGTTGATCGCGTACGCGACGGCCTGCCGGAGACGCTTGTCCTGGAAGGCCGCGGCCTTCTCCCAGTGAAAGTGGATCGCCGGGCCGGTGTACAGCGGTCCGCGGAGGACTCGGAAGCCGGCGTCGCCGAAGGCCTTGTCCGTGGCCACGGGGAAGCCGTGGGTCGCGTAGTCGACGTCGCCCGAGAGCACGAGCGGGGTGACCGCCGCGGTCTCGCCCTGGTAGACGATGATCTTGTCGAAGTTCACTTTGTCCGCGAAGAGTCCGCCCGGGTTGCGGACCATCGTGAGTTGGGCTTCGGTCACGCTGCTGTAGTCGATCTTGTACGGGCCAACGGACGGGAAGTTCGTCGGACGGAGCTCGGTGAGCTCCTTGCTGATCGCCTTCCCCTCGTCGTCGCTGGCCTTCTTCCCGGCAGCGAACAGGTCGACGGCCTTCTTGGCGATCGCACCGTACACGGAGTCCGGGCGGATGCCGTTCTTCAGGACGAACCGGTCGACCAGGCTGGAGGGTTTGCTGATGTGGAACCGAACGGTGAGCTCGTCCGGGGTCTCCATCTTGTCGGCGTAGGTCCAGATCCCGTAGCCGAGCAGGCGACCGATGTTGTAGGTCGTTGCGACGTCCTTAGACGTGAATGCCGTGCCGTCGCTCCATTTGATCCCGGACCGCAGCTTGACCTCGAAGTTTTCGCCGTTCTGCTTGGCTGACTCGGCAAGCCAGTAGTCCCACTTGGCGTCAGCCCAGCGGTAGATCGCCAGCGTCGGGATGGGCGCGAGGTCGGTGTAGATGCCTCCTGAAAGGATCGCGCCGCTCCCGAAGTAGTTGTAGTGCCCCTTCGGCGGCAGGTCATAGGGCCAGGCGCCGTGGAATTCGCCGCCCTTCTTCGCCGTGCCACCGACCGCGGCGCTGGCGGTCGGCGTCGTCGCGCCCGGCGCGCAGGCGGCGGCCATCAGGCCGAGGCTCGTGAGCGTCGCGTCGCGCAGGAATCGGCGCCGGTCAACGCGGTACTTGAAGTCAGTCATCCATCCCTCCCTGTGATCCACGCGAACTATCGGTCCTGCGCGGTCGTTTGTCATCCGGCGGGCGCCCCTGCCCATGGCGTGCGAGCACCGCCACCGTAACGACGAACGCGAGTCCCACGACGAGCGACATGACGCTCACGACGAACTCGGCCGATCCCGGTGGCTCGACGACGACCAAGATCGCCGCCAGGCCGAAGATCAAGACCGCGATCCGGAATGCTCCGCGGAGGAGCCCGGGGTCCGTCAGCCCACCCCGAGGAGCTCGGCGGCGGGCCGGCGCTCGCGCTGGGCGACGTGGCAGGCGACGTCGCGAGTCCCCGTTCCGGCAGCCGTCGGCAAGGGGAGCAGGGCCGGCACCGCGACGTCACAGAGGCCCGGCTCCGCCAGCGGGCAGCGCGGATGGAAGGTGCATCCGGGTGGGAGGCGGAGGAGGCTCGGCACCTCGGCGCTACGGAGCGCGACGCGCTGCTTGCTCCGCGTGATCGTGGGATCCGCCTCCGGGATCGCCGCGATGAGCGCCGCGGCGTAGGGGTGGGCCGGGTCGGCGACGAGAGTCTCGGTACGGCCCAGCTCGACCATCCGTCCGAGGTACATGACGCCCACCCGCCCGGCGCGTCCGAAGTACCGGGCCACCGCGAGGTCATGGGTGATGAGGACGATCGTGACCCCGAACTCGGTGCCGAGCGCGAGCAGCAGATCGAGCAGCGTGATGCGGATCGAGACGTCGACCATCGAGACGGCCTCGTCGGCCACGATGACCCTTGGTTCGACGCTCAGGGCGCGGGCGATGGCGACCCGCTGACGCTGCCCGCCGGAAAGCTGATGCGGATACTTCGCGAGGAAGTCGTCGGCCGGCGTCAGTCCGACGCGCTCGAGCAGGGTCGTGGCCTTCGCGGCGACGTCGCGACCGCGACGGGCCTTGTGGTGGCGAAGGAGCGGGGCCGCCAGCGTTTGGAAGACCGTCCGCGTCGGGTTGAGCGAGGCGTAGGGATCCTGATGGACGAGCTGCACCGAGCGTCGGAATGCGGCGAGGCTGCCACTGGTGCTGCCCCACACATCGTTGCCCTCGAAGCGAACGACACCCGATGTCGGGCGGAGCAGGCCCGCGAGCAGCCGGCCGGTCGTCGTCTTCCCGCAGCCACTTTCCCCGACCAGGCAGACCGACTCTCCCCGTTCCAGGACGAGCGTCACGTCGTCGACGGCGGTGATCCGGCCGGCCGGGACCGCGAAGCTTCGGCTGATGTGGTCCAGCTCGAGGAGCGCGCTCATCCGGCCGTCCCTGTTTTCACGGCTGGTACCGAGGTGTCGCCCACCGCCTCGGCGACGGCCTGCCAGCGGATGCAACGGGCGTCGTGCGCGGGTGTGTCCACGGGCACCAGGTCTGGTTCGCGGTCGCCACATTCAGCCACCGCGAAGGGGCAGCGGGGCTGATAGGTGCAACCCGGCCGCAGCCGCCGGAGGTCGGGTGGCTGACCGGGGATCGACGCGACGGAGCCGAGCGATCCGGAGACTCGCGGGACCGCGCGGAGGAGCCCGACCGAGTACGGGTGTCGCGGCCGGTAGAAGAGATCACGGACCGCTGCGCGCTCGACGATGGTGCCGGCGTACATCGTGATCATCCGGTCGGCGAGCTCGGCCGCGATGGATAGGTCGTGCGAGATGAAGATCATCGCGAACCCAAGCTGCTCGCGAAGCGTCCCGAGCAGGTCAATGATCGACCGCTGGGTGAGGATGTCGAGGGCGGTCGTCGGCTCATCGAGGATGATGACCTGGGGCCGGAGGAGCAGGCTCATGGCGATCAGCACGCGCTGACGCATCCCGCCAGAGAGCTCGTGCGGGTAGCTGGGCAGGACGCGCTTGGGGTCGAGGTGGACGAGGTCCAGCAGCTCGCCGGCCCGTTCGCGCACCGCATGCCGATCGCGCATGCCGTGGGCCCGCCCGGTATCCAGGAACTGCTCCCAGATCGAGATGACCGGATTGAATGCGCTCAACGCGGCCTGGAACACCATCGCGCAGTCGCTCCACCGGTAGCGACGGAGCTCCTCCTCATCGAGGGTCCGCAC
>JAYVCA010000195.1:0-14662 GCA_043750135.1 Chloroflexota bacterium
CAGACCACCTGGACCGCTCCGGTCCCGCCGTCAGGCCCGGGCGCCCGACGGATGAATTCGACGCCCGACGCGCCGCCCTGTCCGCGCTGCGGCTGGCTGATGGTCCGCAACGGCACCTGCCACAAGTGCGAGAACTGCGGCGACACCACGGGGTGTAGCTAGACACCCCCTCCACCCTCGACAGGCCCTGGCCGGCCCGCCCGTCGGCCAGTACTGCCTCACGGCCCGGCGGTTCCTGCTCCCCTGGACCGCCGGGCCGATTCTTGTTCAAACCCCGGGCCCAGCCTGCCTTGTTCAAATCCCGGGCCTAGCCTGCCTTCGGCTGGCTGGCTCCCGGGGGCCCTGCGGCTCGGTCGGGCTAAGCCCTCCCTCGCCTGTTCCAAACCCCGGGCGGCGCTTGCTTGGCGGGCCGTACGAGTTGGTCATCCGGAAGTCGGATGTGCGCGGAACGAACAGGGGGCATGCTTCGTTCATCTGGTGCGGGGATACCGCGGCGGGCAAGCATGCCTGACAATGTTCGGAACGCGCGGGAGGAATGCTGTAGTGGCGGTGGTCACGCGCAAGGGCAAGGCGACAACGATCACGGGACTCCGTGGCCGCCAAGCTGCCTTCAGGGCGGCACTGGTACCGCTCGTCGCTGTGCTCGTGCTGCTCTCCGGCATTTTCGTCGTCGAATGGGCGTATGCCGACCGAGCCCTCCCGGGCCTGTCGGTCGCCGGGATCGAAGCGGGCTCGCTCACTGGTGCGGAGCTCCGTGGGCGGCTCGAGAGTGAGCTTGCGCGACCGTGGGCCGCCGCCGCGATCACCGCATCGTTCGACGGCGCCACCTGGAAGACGACGAATGGCGAGCTCGGCATCGCCCCGGACCTCGATACCGCGGTTGAGACGGCGCTCGCCTACGGCAAGCATGGATCGTTCCCCGATCGGCTCACCGCGTGGCTCGGTGCGCGGAATGGCGAGGCACGCGTCCCGTTCACGATGCGCGCGACCGGCTCGGCCGCCGACCAGTGGGTCAGCCGTCTCGGCCGTGACCTTGACCGTCCATCCCGCGACGGCGCGCTCGTGGCGACCTACACCGGCGTGCAGGTGACCGAGGCGGTCATCGGACGCGAGCTCGATACCCGCGCGACCGTTGCGGCGCTTCTCGCGCCGCAATCGCTCGGCGCGCGCGAGCTGCCACTTACGGTGAAGCTGGCCTATCCGTCGACCGATGCCGCGGGCATCGCCGACGCGGCGAAGGCCATTGCGGCAACCACGCCACTCCGGGTCGCCGCGGGCGACGGGAGCGTGAGCGAGGATGCCGCGGGCCTGGCGACCCTACTGAACATCGACAAGCAGACCGCCGCCGCGAGCGACCTGCCGGCGATCCCGAAGGACGCCGCGGCCCCGGCCACGCGCTACCGCTATGTGGTCACGCTGAACGACGCTCGGACGAAGGCCTGGATCGCCGCTGTCGCCACCGAGCTCGACCATCCGGCGAAGAACGCGAGCTATCGCGTGAATCCAAATGGGACGCTCGCCGTCATCCCTGCCGCGAATGGCGTGAAGATCGATCAAGACAAGCTGCTGAACGACGTTCGGAGCGCGCTCTTCACCCCGGTCTCCGGCCGGCGTGAGGTCGCCGCGACGTTCGTGACCGATCTCCCGGTCTTCACCACTGAGCAGGCGGCGAAGTACGCGGCCGGGATGGTCCGGATCTCGAGCTTTAGCACCTACTACCCGCCGAGTGCGTCGCGCCACGCGAACATCACGACCGGCGCGCTCCAGTTCGACAACCTTGTCGTGGCCCCGGGTGCGACCTTCTCGTTCTGGGACAGCCTCGGGCCAGTGACCGTCGAGCGGGGCTACGCCTACGCCGGCGCGATCATCAACAACCGCTCGGACGAGAACGTCATCGGCGGCGGCCTCTGCCAGGTCTCGACCACGCTCTTCAACGCCGTCGCGCGTGCCGGGTACGACATCGTCGAGCGGTCCGAGCACGGCTACTACATTGACCGCTACCCGTCGGGATTCGATGCCGCGGTGTTCCTGCCGGGCTCGGATTTCCGTTGGCGGAACGACACCGGCTTCCCGGTGCTCATCCGGGCCTACCCCGCGGCGACGAGCGTCGCGTTCGAGCTCTTCAGCGTCCCGAGCGGCCGCACCGTCGTTCTGGGCGACCCGGTGGAGACGAACCTCACCATGCCGGCGAAGGACCAGCCGGCCGATCCGGCCTACCCGCCCGGCGTGATCGTGCAGGGGCGCGACGTGAGTCGGAACTGGACCGTCTACGAGAACGGCCGGCTCGTCCAGTCCCGTACGTTCCTGAGCCATTACGTGCCCGTCTGGGGCGGCCCGGCCCGCTAGACCGCGGCGTCTCCCCCAAATTGAGGACGTGACGACCAGCCAAGCGACTCGTTAACCCCTGCGGTGGGCAATCAGGTGCGGCAGGACCTCGATCGCTGCGCGGATCGACCAGGTCGACCAGATAGACAGGACTTCACCACGAACCTGGAGGCCGTCGCCCGCGGCGTCCGGCGGCTCGAGGAGATCCGCGACCCGGTGCTCCGCGATGCCGTCGCCGCAGCCCTCCGACTCCGGGACAGCGGCGCCCGGCTCGACCCGGCGGCCCGCGCGCGGATGCGGCGGCAGGTTCTCGCCGCGATCGCGCCGAGCCGGCCGACCTTCGCCGACCACGTCATGACCATCTTTGTCCTTCTGGCCAAGCCGACCCCGGCGCTGCTCCGGATCCTCGCGGTCGCACTCGCCGGGGCGGGGCTGCTCGCCGGCGCGACGGTCGCCAGCGCCGATTCGCTCCCCGACGACGCGCTCTATGGATTCAAGATCGCCGGCGAGCAGCTGCGCCTGGCGATCGCGAGCACGCCCGAGGACCGCGCCGCGGTCGGAATCTCCATCGCCGCGCATCGGTTGGACGAAGCTGAGCGCCTTGCCGAGATCGGGCGCGACGATGCGACGATCGACATGACCGCCGCCTACGGCGTCTCCCTCGCGACCGCCGCCGCCGAGCTCGCGAGCGTGGAGGCCCTGCAACCGAAACTGGCTGCGCTCGTCGCCCAGCTCCAAGCCCAGCTGCTCCAGCAACAGGACCGCGTCGGTGCGACCGCGACGCGCCTCGCCGCTGACCCGCGGACCGCGGGCGCCGCGGCGGTGCTGGCGGCGGTCGGTCCGCGGACCGGCGCCGACCTGGCGCCGTCGGCAGTCCGGATCGCCGATGCGGCCGCGGCGGTCACGACGCGCCTGGTCGCGGTCGCCGAAACGCGCGCGGTGCAGGGTCGCGAGGACGACGACGAGGTGACAGCCACCCGGCGACCCCCGTCCGCCGGGGCGAACAGTCGTCCCGTCGCTATTACGCATCCGGCGGCCGCGCGGCCGGCCGCGACATCACCGGCGCGTCCGATCGCGGCACCGGTCGATCTGGGGGCGGCCCGTGACGCCAGGCAGCATGCGCAGCATGCCGCCGAGGAGGCGCAGCGCGCCGCCGCCCGGGCTCGTGAGAACAGCCGCCGCACCGCACACCCGTCTTCGCCGCGGCACTGATCCCGCTAGGGCACTGATTCCGCTAGTCCGGATCCTCCGGGGTCTCGCCGAGCGCCCGCCGGACCAGATCGAGAGCGGCCAGCGTCGCGCGTCGTCGCCCCTCGACCTCTCCGCGGAAGCGGATCGTGCTGCGCCGTTCGGCGCCCTCGGGCATCCGGACCACGAGCGTGGACGCCTCCAGGCCATGCGGGACGATCAACCGGACCTCAGCCGAGAATGCGGCCGTGGCGCGATCGAGGGTCGTCGCGTCTGCGGCGGGCAGGGTCACCGCGGCGGTGAGCCAGGCGCTGCTCCCAGGGGTCTCGCTGAGGGCCCGGCCGACCTCGCCGCCGGTGAGCGACTCCGCGACTGCGAGTCGCCAGCCCCGCGGGCGCAGCGCGGCGCCGATGACGCTGCCGAGGGTGTCAAGGTCAGTGCCCCAGATGTGCGCGCCGATCCGCTCCCGGATGACCGACTCCATGGCCGCGATCCGCGCCTCGATCGGCGCGGCCTCCGGCCCTTTATCCGTGATCCGCACATGGACGCCGTCGTTCTTCGCGTAGGTCGCGACGGTGGGGACGGTGGAGCGGACCAGCTCGTCGAGCGCCTCCTCGACCGCCGATTCTCCGATTCCCAGGAATTTGAGGGTGCGCGAGCGCAGCAGGGCGCCGGCGAGGAGCGTGGGCTCGACCGAGTCCTCCCACATCCGGGTCATCTCTCGCGGGACGCCCGGCATCGAGATGATCCGCGTGCCGCGGCCGCCGCTTGCTGAGGTGACCCGAACGTCCCAGCCGGGAGCGGTCCCCTGGGGGTTGGGGATGGCCCGCGCCGAGGGGATGAGCCAGGCTTGCTTGCGGTTCCGCTCCGGCATCGGCACGCCGCGCCCCGCGAACCAGTCCGACAGGTCCCGCGCGAGCACCGGGTCGACCGCGGGGGTCTCGCCCAGAGCCGCGGCGATGGCTTCGCGAGTGAGGTCGTCCTCGGTCGGGCCGAGGCCGCCGGTCGTCACGATCAGATCGCTTCGCTCGATCCCACGCCGGAACGCCTCGGTCGCCCGGCCGAGGTTGTCGCCAACGGTGGAGAGATGAAGGAGGTCGATGCCCAGGCCGGCAAGCCGCCCGGCCAGGTAGGCCGAGTTCGTGTCGGTGATCTGACCGAGCAGCAGCTCGGTCCCGATCGAGAGGAGCTCAGCCCGCACTGTGGCACGGGAGTTGCTTAGGAGTTCCGCAATACAACTGAATTCCCAACCCTTCCCTTCCTCACCACGAAGCCCCGCCCCTGAGGCGGGGTTTTGTGGTTCTTGGCCCAAGACAGCCACACCGGAGCCCCGCCGGACCTGGCCGCATCCTGGGTCTACAACCCCCAAACCCGCTCCAAACCGGCTTCAAACCAAGTTCGGACCCTGGGGTACGATACCCGCCGCCTCGTCAGAGCGGCGCCCGAAGCGCCCGGCGGGCCCGTGGACCGAATGCGTGGGAGGTGTTTCCTTGGCGAATGGATACTGCGTGAAATGCAAGGCCTCGCGCGAGATCAAGGACGCGAGAGCGATCACGATGAAGAACGGCCGCCCGGCGACTCAGGGCACCTGCCCGGTCTGCGGGACGAAGATCTTCAAGATCGGCGCCAGCGAGCCCGGCACTCCGCCCGCCACGCCCCCCGCCGAGACCACCAAAGAACGCCCCGACGCCTAGGCGGCGCCGCCGCCGTGGCCCAGTCGATGCTGTTCATGGCTCCGCGAGATCTGCGTGGAGGTTGCGGTGAAGGTCAGCGACGTCATGACCCGCGAGCCAGAGACCCTTCCGCCCACCGCCACGTGCGGTGAGGCCGCGACGCTCATGAAGCAGGAAGACTGCGGCTCGATCCCGATCGTCGACGACGGCCGCCTGATCGGGATCGTCACCGACCGCGACATCGTGATCCGCGCCGTCGCCGCGGGGAAGGACCCCAAGACGACACCGGTGTCCGCGGTGATGAGCGCCGATCCGATCACGATGTCGCCGGACGGCGAGACCGAGGACGCGTCGCGAATCATGGCCGAGCGCCAGATCCGTCGCATCCCGGTCGTGCGCGACGGGCGGCTCGAGGGGATCGTTGTCATCGGCCAGCTCGCGCGTCGCGAGGATGAGGGTGCGTTGCTGAAGCAGATCAGCGAGCCGCTCAGCGATAGCGCGTCACATGGGCGCGGATGACGCGCAATGGCCCGCCCCGGTCGGTATGATTCGGTAGCGGGCCAGTAGCTCAGCGGTAGAGCAGGGGACTCTTAATCCCTTGGTCGTGGGTTCGAATCCCTCCTGGCTCACAGCGGGCGTCACTGGGGTACCGGAGCTCGCTACGGCCGACCCACTGAACCCGTCTGGTGCTGACCTCGGGCATTCTGGCCGGCCGGACCGGCGGAACAAACGCAGCGTCGCGCGCTCGTTACGCCCAGGACCGCCGCACGAAAGGGCCATTGCCGCCCGGCGGTGGGGCCACTACACAAGGCGGCATGGAAAAGAACCGACAGAGTTGGCGCAAGGTGTTTGCCTACACCGGCCTCGCGGTCATTGGTCTCGCGCTCGCCTATTACGCCACCGCCGTCGCGAACGCCGGGTTCGCCGCGGGCAGCCTCGGCCGCCAGGACGCCGGCCGCGATCTCGCGACGACCGGGACTGCCACACTGCTCGTCGGCGTCGCCGTGATGGCCGTGTTTGGCTTCCTCGCGCTGCGCCTCGTCTGGGTGCTCACTCGGCGTCCACCTCGGTAGAGGAGTCTGCCCCGCCGCTCCGCTCGAGCGTGCGAATCGCGTTGTTGGTCAGGAAGCGCAGTGGCGGTCGGTGATGGACTTGCGTGGGCGCGCCTGCCATGAATTCGACGCGAAGTACCGCGCAGAGGCTTCGAATTCGCCGAGCGATCTTGCGGCACACTCCCCGCCGTACCATGCCGAGATGCGAGCGGCGCGGCGGCGGGTGGGCAGCGCGGCCATCGCCGGGCTCATCGTGGCGGCCACGATCCCGTTCCTGTTGCTGTCGGCGATCAGCCTGGCCCAGTCCGATCAGGATGAGCGGAGCGCCGTCGCCATGGACCGCGCGGCGCTCGCGCTGTCGGCGAGTCGCACCCTCGACGCGATGATCAGCGGCAACTTCGCGACCTTGCGCGCGATCGCGCTCGACCTGCGGCTGCGCGATCCGCGGGATGCGGCCACGGCGAAGAGCCTGTTGCTCGCGCATCGGCGTTCGACTCCGGTGTTCCAGGGGATCGGTCTGTACGACAGCAGGGGCAACGATCTCGTACACACCGATCGAGATCCGTTCAGCTTCAACGTCGCCGACCGTGACTACTTCCCGCCGGTGATCGCCGGAGGCGAGTTCACCGGGCAGGTCATCGTGGGGCGGGGGACCGGTGTCCGCACGGTCCCACTCGCGGTCCCGGTCACGTTCGCCGACGGCTCAGCGGGCGCGCTCGTCGCGCCGCTCGCGCTCGCTGAGATCGAGCTTGAGCTGTCCAAGATCGTCGGACCGGGCGTCGGTGCGGTCCTCATCGACGTGAACACCCAGGTCTTCGTGCACCCCGACCCGGAGACCGCCGCGGCGATGCGTCCGTTGATCGACCGGCCGGATGCCAACGCAGCGCGCGCCGGGTCTGCGGGCGTGATGGCAGTCCGCATCGATGGCCAGGAATTCGTCTCGGCGTACGCCCCGGTCCCGGTGCCCCGATGGGGTGTGCTCCTGTTGCAGCCCGCGAGCGCAGTGTTCGCCGGTCCGGATGCCCGTCTCAAGGCGGGCGCGATCTTCCTTCTCGGTGTCCTGTTGGCGAGCGTCGCGATCGCCACCTACCTTGCCCGCCAGCTCTCGCGAGCCTCGGCTGCGAGCGAGGCCGGTGCGCACTTCCTCGAGCAGCTCATCGAAAGCGCGCCGCTGGCCGTGGCCGTCACCACGGGATCGACCCACCGGTACGTCATCGCGAACGCCCGCTATCAGGCACTCGCCCCGCGTGCCCCGGTGATCGGCCGCACGTATGCCGAGGTCTGGCCGACGGAGGTCGCGATCCTCGGCACGCCGGCGCTCGATCGAGTGCTCGTGACCGGCGAAGGGATGAGCACCATCGACACGCCGGTCGATCTTCCCGCGGGACGGCGGTATCTCACCGGCGTGGTGTCCCGACATGAGGGCGTCGATGGACGCGAACGAGGGCTCCTCGCGGTCATCCTCGACACGACCGATGCGGTCCTCGAGCGCGAACGTGCCGGAGGGGAAAAGGATGAGTTCCTCAGCGTCGCGAGCCACGAGCTGAAGACACCGCTCACCGCGATCAGCATGGCCGCGCAGATCATCCGGCGTGGCCTTTCCCGGGACCCCTTGGACGTCCCGCTCCTCGAGCGGCAAAGCACGACGCTCGAGGCCCAGGTGAAGCGGTCGGCAAAGCTCATCGGCGACCTCCTCGACATCTCGCGGATGCGTGCCGGTCGTCTGGACCTGGAGCGGGCGGCAGTGGATCTCGCCGGGCTGGTCCAAGAGGTCTACGACCGGCAACACGACGCGCTCCCTCCTGGCGCCGCGAGCCGCTTGCTTCTCGTGATCGACGGCGATCCGGTCTTCGTCGACGGGGACCTCGCGCGGCTTGATCAGGTCGTGACGAACCTGCTCACCAATGCGGTGAAATACAGCCCCGACGGCGGCACGATCGAGCTGGATGTCGCGCGGGCCGGCGTTGACGCGGTGCTCCGGGTCGTTGACCACGGCATCGGGATCCCACCGCACGAGCGTCGCACGCTCTTCGCGCCGTTCCAGCGCGGGGCGAGCGCACAGGCCCGTCGGATCGAGGGAACCGGGCTCGGCCTGTACATCACACAGCGCATCGTCACCGAGCACGGGGGCACGATGACCGTGGACGAGACCCCCGGTGGCGGTACGACGGTCACCGTCCGGCTGCCGGCCCTCTCCCCCGAAACCTGATCGCGATGGTCCCGCCCACGCCGCCACCGATGAGGACGAAGGCCGGATCTTTGATATCGCCGGCCTGCGGAACCGCTACGACGCGATCGCGAGGTCCTTTACCGACCGCTTGCCGGCTCGTTAGATTTGGCTTGTGAAGCACTGGTCGCGATCGCAATGGGCGATCGTCCTCGGGGTCTGCGGCGCCACCGTCGTCTGGCTTGCCGAGCTTGCCGCCGGACCGGGGTTCGCCCGCACAGTGATCGCCGACCTCGGCTGGACCGGCTTCGCGTTCGGTGCGGTCTTCAGCAACGCCCGCGCGACTGCGGCGAGCGGCCCACGGGATCGGCTGGCCTGGATCTGGATCTTCCTGGGCACGACCGCCTGGACGGTCGGCCAGCTGTTCTGGGACCTCTATGACATCACCGATTTCAGCGCGCCGACGCCGGCGCCCTACGACTTGGGCTTCCTCGCCGCGGCCGTCCTCTACCTCATTGGCAGCGCGACGTTCCTGCTGCGGGGCCAACACCGCGTCGCCTTCTACGCCCTCGGCCTCGACGTGGGCGCGGTCGTGCTCACGGCCGGCGCCGCCATCGCGCTCTACGTCTCCAACGCCTTGGCCACCGAGCTGCAGCGTCAGCCCATTGGAACGACGGTCGCCCTCCTCTATCCGGCGCTCTACGTCGCCGCCTCGGCCGCGGCGCTCTCGACCCTCTGGGGACTGGCGAACGACCAGACCCGGCGCACGCACGCCTCTCTCTTCGTCGGCATCGCGCTGAACGCGATCGGGTTCACGCTCTGGCTTCCGGCAGTCATCCGCGGGACCTTCGCCCCCGGGACGGTGGCCGATCCGATCTGGATGCTCGGCATGCTCGGCGTAGCGATCGCCGGGACCCAGTGGGTCGAAGAGCGGGAGACGGACATCCTGCCGCGCTTCTCCGAAGGCACGGTCCAGATCTCGCGGATGATCCTGCCGGGGATCGTGGCGGTCCTTTCGGCGACGTTCCTCGTGGCGAGCCAGCTCGACGAAAGCCGGTCGACCGACACGATCGTCGCGGCCTGCGTGGCCGGGACCGTCGTGCTGCTCGCGGCCCGCACCGGCCTCGCGCTGTCCACCAACTGGCGCGTTGGTGAACGCGAGCGTCGCCATGCCGCGCAGTACAAGGCGCTCTACGACGTCGGCCTGGCGACCTCCCGCGAGCAGACGCTCGACGAGGTCATCGCCGCGGTCACCGGCCACGCCACCGCGCTCACCCGCTGCGACGGCGCGATGCTCACGCTTGCCGATCCGGACGGATCGTTCGTCATCCGCGCGCTCGACCGCACCGGGATGCCGCAGCTGCGCGACTCGGTCGGGGACCCATTGGCCGGGATCGCGCTCGAATGCCTGGAGACCCGCGAGCTAGTGGTCGCGACGCGCTATGCGGTTCATCCGCGCTCGACCGCGGCGCTGCACGGCGTCATCGCGTCCGCGCTGGCCGTGCCGCTCATCGCCCACGGCCACCTCATCGGCACGATCACGGTGTACTCGGGCGCACCGCGCCTGTTCGTCGGGGAGACCCAGCGACTCCTCCGGCTGTACGCGGCACAGGCGGCGATCGCGATCTCCAACGCCCGGCTGCTGAGCACCACCCGAGAGCTCGCGAGCCACGATCCGCTCACCGGCCTGCTCAACCGGCGCATCCTCGTCGAGCGCCTTGAGGCCGAGACCGCGGAAGCGCGGCGGCACGGCGATGCCTTCTGCGTCGTCCTGTGCGACGTGGATGGGCTGAAGGCGGTGAACGACACCGCCGGGCACCTTGTCGGCGACGAGGTGCTGGTGCGCGTTGCGAAGTCGCTTCGCGGGGGTGCCCGGACCGAGGACGTGGTCGCTCGGTTCGGTGGGGACGAGTTCGTGCTCCTGCTCCCGCGGACGGCGATCGAGGATGCGCAGCAGCTCGTCGGGCGCCTTGCGATCGAGCTCCCCGAGCACACCTACATGTGGGGCGGCGTGCCGCACGCGCTGCCCCGGGTCTCGTTCGGGGTCGCTTCGTTCCCCGGAGACGGGCTCCTCGCCGACGCGCTCATCGCTGCCGCCGACGCGCGGATGTACGCGGACAAGGCTCGCGCCCGAGGTCGGGTCGGCTAAAGTTCCCTCATCCGCGCACGCGAGATGAGGAGGTCCTCCGCCCCATGCCCAATTGCCCTGAATGCGATGCTGCCGTGACCGTGGGTGCCGATGCGGTGAAGGGCGAGATCGTCTCCTGTCCCGACTGCGGCGCCGAGCTCGAGGTCACCAGCATCGACCCCATCGCGTTGGCTCTGGCGCCGGAGGCCGAAGAAGACTGGGGTGAGTGAGCCCCGGGTCGGCGTACTCCTCTCCCGCGTGCGGGTGGAGGAGAAGCTCCTGCTCGAGGAGCTGGAACGCCGTCACGTCCCCACGACGATCATCGACGACCGCGAGCTGGTGCTTCAGCTCGAGACGAAGCCGGAGCTCGGCGTGGACGTGCTCGCCGAGCGTTGCATCCAGCACAGCCGTGCGCTCTACGCGCTCTCGGTCCTTGAGACCTGGGGCATCCCGACGGTGAACACCTTCGAGGTCGCGGACATCTGCGGCAACAAGCTTCTCACGACGATGCGGCTCATCCGTGACGGCGTGCCGTCTCCGCGGACGCGCCTGGCGTTCACACCGGAATCGGCGCTGACGGCACTCGAGGAGCTGGGATATCCGGCGGTCCTGAAGCCGCTCGTCGGTTCGTGGGGCCGGCTCATCTCGCGGGTCAACGACCGCGACGCCGCCGAGTCGATCCTGGAGCACAAGGAGGTCCTCGGGACCTATATGCATTCGATCTTCTACATCCAGGAGTACATCGCGAAGCCGGGCCGGGACATCCGGGCATTTGTCGTCGGCGACGAGTGCATCGCGGCGATCTACCGCGCCTCGGACCACTGGATCACCAATACCGCGAGAGGCGGCAAGGCGACGAACTGCGAGGTCACGCCAGACCTCGCCGACCTCTCCGTGCGCGCGGCGAAGGCGGTGGGCGGCGGAGTCGTCGCGGTCGATCTCCTCGAATCCGAACGCGGCCTGCTGGTGAACGAGGTGAACTACACGATGGAGTTCCGCAACTCCATCGACACCACCGGTGTGAACATCCCCGGGAAGGTCGTGGATTACATCCTCGCGGCGGCTCGGCGATGAAGGTCGGGATCGTCGGTGCCGGCGGCTACGCCGGAGGCGAGCTCCTTCGGCTCCTGCTGGGCCACCCCGAGGTCGGCGCGGTCGTCGCCGGGAGCGAGTCGCTCGCCGGAAAGCCGGTGACGGCGGCGCATCCGAACCTCCGCAAGCGCACGGCGCTCGCGTTCGTCCCGTACGCCGACGTCACGGGCTGCGACGTTGTGTTCCTGGCGTTGCCCAATGGCGCCCATCGTCTCGGCGAATTCCGCGACCGCGCGCGCTTGGTGATCGATCTCTCGTCCGACCATCGGCTGCGAGACGCCGCGACGTACCGCACCTGGTATGACGCGCCCCACCCGGCGCCCGGCCTGCTGAGCGAGGCGGTCTACGGGATCCCCGAGCTGCACCGGGCGGAGATCGCCGGAGCGACGCTCGTCACCGGTGCCGGCTGCAACGCGACCGCGACGATCCTCGCGCTGCTTCCACTGGCGCGCGCCGGGCTCATCGACCGGACCCGGCCGGTGGTCGTGGAATGCAAAGTCGGCTCGAGCGAAGGCGGTCGTGCGGCGAGCGAGGACTCGCATCACCCCGAGCGTGTTGGTGTGGTGCGTTCATTCAAGCCGGTCGGCCATCGCCATACCGCTGAGATCGAACAGGAGATCGAGGGCATCACCGTGCAGCTCTCGGTGACCGCGGTGGAGCTGGTCCGCGGCGTGCTCGCCACCGCCCACGTGCCGGTGACCGCGGCGCTCGACGACAAGACGCTCTGGAAGGCCTACCGCGCGACGTACGCCGACGAGCCATTCGTGCGCATCGTGAAGGAGCGTGGCGGGATCTTCCGCCATCCCGAGCCAAAGCTGCTCGCCGGGACGAACTTCGCTGACGTTGGCTTTGCCGCGGACCCTCGCGGCGAACGAGTCGTCGCGCTCTGCGCGATCGACAACCTCATGAAAGGTGCCGCCGGGAACGGCGTGCAGGCGATGAACGTCGCCTGCGGCTTCATCGAGACCGCCGGGCTCGACTTCACCGGACTCCATCCGTAGTGGCGCTCCGGGCGGTCATCAAGGCCGGCGGCTCCGCGGGCGTGGATCGTGACGCCGTCGCGGATCTGGTCGCCGATGTCGCGCGGACCGACGAGATCGTGCTGGTCCACGGGGCCTCGGCCGAGACCGACCGGTTGCAGACGGCGCTCGGCCATCCGGTCGAGACGATCGTGTCGCCGTCCGGGCACCAAAGCCGCCGCACCGACCGCCGCACCCTGGAGATCTTCGCGATGGCGGCCCTGGGTATCGAGAACTTCCTGTACGTCGAGAAGCTGCAGGCTCGCGGGATCGACGCGATGGGCCTCTCCGGCCTTTCCGGCCGGCTTCTGGTGGCGAAGCGGAAGGACATCCGCGCGGTGAAGGACGGGAAAACGATCCTCCTTCGCGACGACCACACCGGCACGGTGGAAGCGGTGAACTTCCCGCTCCTCCTCCAGTTCATCGGGCCGGGACGTGTCCCGGTGGTCGCGCCTCTGGCGCTCTCCACCGAGAACACCGCGGTGAACGTGGACGGGGATCGCGTTGCGGCACGGATCGCGATCGCCATCGAGGCCGACGCGCTGCTCATCCTTACGAACGTCGCCGGCCTCCTGCGCGATCCCGACGATCCGTCGTCACTCGTCGCCGAGATCTCGGTCGCCGAGGCGGAGACGCTGGCCCGGGGACGGTTCAAGAAGAAGATCCTCGCCGCGAAGGAAGCTCTCGACGGCGGAGTCGGCGAGGTGATCATCCGCAACGCCGGCGGCGATCCGCACGTCCGCACGGTGATCCGGCCGTGAAGGATGCGTACGACCGGCCCGACGCTGTGGCCGTGGAGGGGGCTCACACCTCCGGGCTGTACCAGAAGCGCGAGCTGGTGATCGTGCGCGGCGACGGCGCGGTCCTCTGGGATGCCGACGGCCGTGAATACATCGACTGCGTCGGCGGCCAGGGGTCGGCGAACCTCGGACATGGGAACGGCGCGGTGGCCGACGCGATCGCCGCGCAGGCCCGGACCCTCGCATCCTGCACCGAGCTCTTCTACAACGATCGCCGCGCCGAGCTCTACGCCGCGCTTGCGCAGATCCTGCCGCCCGCGCTCGACCGGGTGTTCCTCTGCAATAGCGGCACCGAGGCGGTGGAGGGAGCGCTGAAGTTCGCGCACCTTGCGACGAAGCGTTCGAACGTGGTGGCGACGATGCGTGGCTTCCATGGGAAGACCGCCGGCGCGCTGTCGGCGACCTGGGGACCCGAATATCGCGAGCTGTTCGGCCCGCTCCTCCCAGGCTTCTCGCACATCCCGTTCAACAAGACCGAGGCGCTCGATGCGGCGATCACCAGCGACACGTCGGCCTTCATCGTCGAGCTCGTCCAGGGTGAGGGTGGGGTCCGGCCGGCCACGCGCGAATTCATCGCTGAGGCGGCCCGGCTCTGCCGCGAACGGGGCGCGCTCCTCATCGTCGATGAGGTCCAGACCGGGTTCGGCCGCACCGGGACGATGTTCGCGATCGAGCAGTACGAGATCACGCCGGACATCCTTTGCCTGGCGAAGTCCATTGCCGGCGGCGTGCCGATGGGAGCGATCGCCTTCGGGGCCGCGGTCGGCGAGCTTCCCAAGCGGTCGCACTCCACGACGTTCGGGGGGAACCCGCTCGCCTGCGCCGCGGCGATCGCGACGATCGCCGAGCATCGGCGGCTCGGCCTCGCCGCCGCGGCGAGCGAGCGCGGGGCACAGCTTGCCTCCGGTCTCCGGCGGATCGCTTCACCAAGGATCCGCGAAGTCCGTGGACTGGGGCTGCTGGTGGGCATCGAGCTCAAGGAGAACGCCGGCCCCACGATCAAAGCGCTGCAACAGGCCGGCGTCCTGACCCTCGGGGCCGGCCCGACGGTCGTGCGCTACCTCCCGCCGCTGGTCATCACCGCGGCCCAGGTCGAAGCGGTCATCGCCGCGACCGCCGACGCGTTGCGAGGATGAGCGCGGAGCTCTCCGAGCGCGATCTCGCGCTCGTCGGTGGTCTCGTGGCGATCCCGAGCGTTTCGCGGAACGAAAGCGATGC
>JAYVCA010000196.1:0-6062 GCA_043750135.1 Chloroflexota bacterium
TTCACGAACGAGCGGGGTCCCCACGTTGCCCGGGGCACCCGTCACCAGGATTGGGATTGTCATGCTCGTTTCCCTCTCAGCCGGCCGATGCATCGACCAGTGGGCAGATCGTTGCGTCTGCGGTCTGTCCCCAAGCACAGCGCCTGCGACCGAGCGTCTACAGGGCCAAAGTGCCCCACCAGGACGGCTGAATGGCCCGAACTCTCAGGCCCTGATCGATCGGACGCTGGGGCGCCACGACGATCACCGAGGCGGCCCGTCGGAGGCCGAGGACAAATCCGGCGCGAGCTTCAACCGGTGGATGCCCACAACTCGGCCATCGAGATGGCCTTCATCGCCTTGGGCATACCCAATCGCAGCTCCTCGATCGGTGACGTGCGCGACTTCGGCTCCCGCCAACCCTGTTCCCTGACGAACGACGAGCGCAATAGGGATGGCCAGGAGGTCGGAGCTCACCGTCGCCTCGACCGGCCCCGTATCCTACGGACGGTCCTTCGGCAGGACGAACGGAGCGGCCTGGCGGAAGCGATTATCGGTGAGCTGATCGACCAACGCGTGGGCGACATCGGAGCGGCTGACGCGAGCGCCGAACTTCAGTCGCTCGTCCAGCCGGTAGCCTTTCGGCGGCCCGTCCATGACAAGCGGCGGGCGGAGGGCCGTCCAATCCAGCCCCGTCACCGAGAAGACATCGTATTCGCGCTGCTTGGCCCCGACGACGTGCCGCGCAAACCGCCGAACAAGGGCAGACGCAAGCCGATCCAAGAGTGGCTTCGTGTCTCCGGGTACGGCCACGGCAGCACCGGACAGGGCGATCAGGCGGTCGACGCCGGCAGCCTCCATCGCCGCCGTGACGTTGCGCATTCCGACTTCGAGCGCCAGCTCGTCCTCCGTCGTGTTCGACCGCGGACCGACCGCCGCGATGACTGCCGAGGACCCCGCGAGGGCGCCCAGGATCACGGACGCGTCGGCGATGTTCCCCCTGACGATGGTCAACCGTTCTCTGCTCTCCAGGCGGGCAGCGTCGCGGACCAGCGCGACCACGTCGTGGCCATCGGCCAGGGCTCGTTCCAGCGCCAGGCCTCCGATCGTTCCGGTGGCTCCCAGGATCAGGAGGCGCATCGTGTCCCATGCACGCGGCTCACCCTACCCGACCGAGGAGGGCGAGATGAGGCGACTAGGCCGAGCGGTCCGCCCGATCCCCACCGGCCCGGCTGCCGAAGTGGCACCCAGTGTCAGTGAGCTCGGTGTCGAGCCACTCGTCTCCGACAAGCGCCTCGATCCGATAGTGGTCGCCGTCACCGCGCTCGATCGCGCGCCGCATCTCGGGCGGGGCCGCGATCACGACCCACACCGCGCTCGGCTCGCTCCCCGCAGGGCGGGCATGGCTGGTGCGGCCTGGAGGCATGGCCAGACAGCGACGGATCTCGACAACGACCTCGTTAAAGATGAGCCGCACCTTCGAAGGCACCAGGTCGGCAGTCCCGCCCTCGAGCTGGATCCAGGCGGTCTCCGCGTCCTCGTGGAGGCAGACATGGAACGCGATGCGTAGACCCGCACGCCCGCTCGGGAACCGGACAACGGTCTGATCAAGCGCGCCATCATCCGGCGTCCACGTCGCCGGGGCGCCCTGCGGCGATCCGACGGGCTCGACCGGTGTGACCGCGACCGCGGCGGTCGCGGTAGTCAAGGCGGTCAAGGCGACCGTCTCACGCCACTGCGCGACGAGCTCCGGCAGCTGGGCCGCGACGCTCCGGGTCGCGTCGACGAGCGCCGGGAGCGCGCCGAGGGTCGTCGCGGCGTAGTGGAGCTCGGCGGTGACCTGGGTGAGCTCGCCCAGCGGAAGCAGGAACTCGATATAGCGGACGTATTCCTGCGCCGCGCCGTCGAGGTCGCCGCCGTTCGCCAGCGTCGCGGCGAGCCGGCGATGGGCGACCCGATCGGTGGGAGCGATGGCCACGGCCGCCCACAGGACGGCGAGCGCAGCGACGCGATTCCCGGCGCGGCTGAGGAGGGCCGCGCCCTCGGTCAGCTGCTCGAGATCACCGGCCCGTTCGCCAGCGGTCATGATCACCGTTCGACACCATCCAGCGGAGATTCCGGACCCCAGCATCTCCGCAGGGTGGCTAGGCGGTCAATTCGCCAGATGGCGTACCCCGTTCGGGGGATCGCGTCACGGGGTGGCGGCGGCGAGGAGCGCGGTCGCACGGCGAGCCGTCGGCACCGTGCCCGACGGCCTGCCGGTCGCCGCTTCAAGTCGCGTGAGCGTCCCATCCTCAGCGAGTACGTAGAGCCGCTGCCCGTCCGGACTGAGGGCGATCGAGCGGACCGCCGCGCCGGGCAGGTACCGGGCCTTCAGCGCCAGATCCGCGGTGGTGATGACCAGGATCCCGTCCTCGCCGACGGCGTACACCCGCGAGCCGTCGGGACTGATCACCGCGCCGTGGATCGGTCGCCGCTCCGTCGCGGCGACGGCGGGCACCAAATGGAGCTCTTTCCGCTCGAGCCGGAGCGACTCCGGTCCGATGTCGGCGATCATCCCAGCCGGGCCGTTCACTAGGTAGAGGTGCCCGCCGGCCGGGCTGAGCAGCATCGACCATGTCGCACGGACGGCGGGACCGCCGTCCGGGACATCGAGGATGCACTGCGCATAGAGCTGGGAGGTGTTCAACGCATGGATGAACGCGCCTTTCGTGGGGCTGAAGTACAGGCCGTAGTTCCAGGTGCCGTTGGGCAGGGCGACCGAAGAGTGATAGATGCCGTTCATCTGCGGCGCGGCGACCTTGAGGTCGACGATCGGCGCGACGGACAGCGCCGAGCCACCCCCACCGGCGACACGCACCCGATACTGCGCCGGCGCGCCGAGGTGCTCGACAACGTACAGGCTTCGTCCGTCCGCGCTGATCGCGTCGAAGGTGTGGTCTCCAGTAGCAGTCACGGTCCGCGCGACCGTCGCTCGCCCGGTGTCGATGACCGCGAACGCGCTTGTGGTCACCCCACCGTCGTTGGTCTGGGGCGCCGCGAGGACGAGCCAGCTCCCGTCGGTCGAGAATCCGTTCGGCGCGGCACCATAGCTCGACGGCATCGCCCAGCGGCCTGCGACGAGGACGCTTCGCAGCTCTGTTCCGGTCACCGGGTCCAGCTCGCGGAGGGTCGTCCGCTCGACCGCGCCGCCGTCCCCGGTCGGATCCACGGTCCAGTAGCGCCGCCAATCTGGAGTCGGGGCGCCGTGCGGCAGGCTCACCAGGGTCTTGCCGGTCGCGGCATCGATCCGCATGATCCCAGTGTCGGTGGCGATGGCGATGACATCCGTGTTCAGGTTGGCGCGGACGACCGGGTCGGGTGCCACGGCACCGTCCGGGCGCGCGCCGCACGCGGCGAACAGGATCGCGATCACGATGACCAGTACGCCGGGAAACGGCCGGGCGACCGGGACGAACGGCTGACGCATGTGCCACCTCCGTGACACTCCTTCTACAACCGCGCGATCCCCACGGTTCCCGCTTGGGCCTACGGTCGCATCGTGCCCGCGATCCGGAGAGCGGTCGCCTGGTCGACTGCTGCCTCGATGCGGACCGTGGTCGGCCCCTGTTGCCAGACCAGCGTGTTGCCGGCGAGACGGAGCTCATCCGAGTCGGTCTGCGAGCCGGTGCGGTACAGCAGCTGATGGGGCTGGCCGGAGAGCCATGCGCCTTCAGCGCCGTTCACGGTGACCAGCTCGACCTGGGTCCCCGGCCCCGCCACCTTCCCCAGGAATCCTCGTTCGAAGGTTCCCGGCAGATAGACGACGACCGCCGACACACCGGCGAACGGCGAGACCGGGATGCCCACGCGCTGCCGGTAGACCAGCGTCACCTGGGTGGCGTTGTCGCGGAGCGCGCGGACATAGACCTCGTCCGGCAGGCCAAGCGCGGGATCCGTCGGGACGGCGATCGGATAGCCGGCCCGGGCGCGCGCGTCGACGAGCGTCACCGGCGTGCCGAAGGCGGGCGACGGGCTCGGAGCGACGGTGCCCTTCGGCGACGCCGGCCGAGCCGGTGCGGTCGTCGCCGGGACGCGGAAGATCTCGATGCCGCCGAAGCGGAGGACCTCCCCGGCAGCGGCGCGGACAGCGGGAATCGCGAGCGCGAGCGCCAGGAGGAGCACCGCGAGCGCCGCGAGCGCCGGCCGAAGTCCATGGACCGGCGAAGCGATGCGGACCCACCACCGCGGCGCCGGCGTCGGCGCGGCCGCGATCCGGGCGAGCACGTTCCGCCGGAGGTCGAGCGGAGCGGCATAGGCCAGCGACCGGCCGATGTCCTCGAGCGTCCGCTCCAGCGTCGCGTCGTCCATCCGCAGCTCAGGCACGGGCGTACTCCGTCCGCAGGCGGCCGAGCGCCCGGGACAGCCGCGACTTCACCGTCCCGCGGGCCACCCCCAGAGCGTCGGCCATCTCGGCCTCCGTCAGGTCAAGGAAGTAGCGATAGGCGAGGACGAGTCGGTCCTCCTCGCGGAGCTCGCCGATCGCCGAGACCAGGCCGCGGCGAAGGTCCGCCGCGAGGGCCGCGTCCTCGGGCAAGAGGGCCGTCTCGCCCGAGGCGCGGTCCGCCGCGGCGTCGAGCTCCAGCGTCGGTCGGCGCCCGGTCGCCACGCGGCGATTGCGGGCCTCGTTGGCGACGATCCGCAGGAGCCAGGGACGGAACGGTGCGCCCGCGCGGAAGCGGCCGAGCGCGTAGTAGGCCTTCACGAACGCCTCCTGCACCACGTCGTCGGCGTCCGCCGCGCTCCCGGTGATGACGTACGCCGTGCGTCCGGCCAGCGCCTGATAGCGCGTGACCAGCTCGCCATAGGCGCCGTGGTCGCCACCGCGGGCGCGCTCCACCGCGTCGGATTCGTCGAACAGCTCCAGTGGTCGGCCCTCCACCGAGTGTCGCTACCGGTCCTACAACCCCGGCGCCGTCGCGGTTCCCGGGACGACCTGTTCGATCGAGACGAGGGCCGCGAGCTCGGCGCTGCGGGCGGCCGCCTCGTCGCCGGTCGCGGCCGCGAGGCGATCGATGCTGAACGATTCGACGGCGAACGACGCGCTCACCGTCCCCTGAACGACCGCCCGGCGGAGGGCGATCCCGCCGGTGGCGGCGACCCGCGCGAGCTCGCCGACCAGGCCTCCGGCGAAGGTGTCCCCCGCACCGGTGGGGTCCACGACCCGGCCGACCGGATAGGCCGGGCACCAGAACGTCCCCTCGGGCGTGTACAGCGTGGCACCGTGCTCGGCACGCTTCACCACCACCCCTCGCGGGCCGAGCGTGAGCAGCTCCCGCGCGCCGGCGGTGACGTCGGGACGGCCCCAGAGCTGACGGATCTCAGCCTCGTTGAGGCAGACGAGGTCGACCCGCGCGATCGCGCGAAGGAGCGCGTCGCGCTTGGTGGTGATCCAATAGTTCATCGAGTCCAGCGCGACGAAGCGCGCGTCGGGGAGCTGCTCCCGGACCGCCAGCTGGATTTCGGGATCGATGTTCGCGAGAAAGACGTAGTCGCTGTCCCGATAGGCCGCAGGAACGACGGGCCGCCAGTCCCCGAACACTCCGAGGTCGGTGTTGATCGTCTCCGCCGCGCCGAACGACTCGTCGTACCGGCCGAGCCAGCGGAACGACCGGCCCGCTCGTCGCTGGAGGCCCTGAAGATCCACGCCGGCCGCCGCGATCCGGCGAACATCGGCCTCGGCGAAGTCATCGCCGATCACCCCGACCAGCCGCACCGGCGCGAAGCGCGCGGCAGCCACGGCGAAGTAGGCCGCCGCGCCGCCGAGGACTTCGACTCGATGTTCGGCGGGGGTCTGCACATCGTCGTAGGCGAGCGAACCGACCACAAGGATCGACATGGAGCCGTCAGCGTAAAGGGAGCGAACGAATGTCGGGGCGACGACGATCGCCCCGCGCGGTCCGTACGATGACCCGATGCGCGACCGTCGGCTGCATGACCTTGCGGTGCGCGGCTTCGGCGACGCGGGTGAGCGCTACGAGCGCGACCGGCCGGACTATCCGGCTGAAGGGGTCAAGCTTCTCGTCGCTGCCCTCGGCATCGGG
>JAYVCA010000197.1:0-2787 GCA_043750135.1 Chloroflexota bacterium
TGGTATGGACTGGTGACGAGGATCGCCGTATGGAGGCCCCGCGCGACCATGATCTCGGTGACGCGGGCGGCGTTTTCCTGGGTCGTGGCGGAGGACGGCTCGACGATGATCGCGGCGGCGGGGACCCCCGCGGCGACCGCTTCGCGTTTCATGATCTCGGCGCTCGAGATCGACGTCGGGTCCAGCGCCGCCCCGGCAAAGATGATCGTCGGGGCGTAGCCTCGCTTCCAAAGATCCACCGCCGTGTTCGTGCGCGCGTCGACGTCGCCGGAGAGCGCGATGATCGCGTCCGCCTTCGCCAGGGGATCTTCGACGTCGAGAAAGTGCCCGATGGCGACGAGCCCGCCAAGTGTGGCGACGATCCCGATCGCGATCCCGGTCAGGAACCGGCGCATGTGATCCGCAATCCCTCCGCCAGGCTCGTGCGCGCGTGCCAGCCGAGGTCGCGTGCGGCCTTCGCCGGATCGACGCACGAGCGCTCCAGCTCCACCGCCGGGAGCGGCTCGTGGATGATGCCCGGCGGCGGGCCGAGCAGCGCGGTCATCGCCGCGACGAGGGCGTTCACCGAGGTGGCGATGCCCGTCCCGATGTTGTACACGCCACGCACGTCCCGCTCGATGGCCGCGTGGACCGCGGCCGCGACGTCCCCGACGTACACATAGTCGCGCTCGGCGGTTCCCGGGCCGCGAAGGACGAGCGGCGCGCCGCTGCGCCAGCGGCCGGCGAAGATCGCGATGACCCCACCCTCCAGGTCGGTGCGCTGGCGCGGGCCGTAGATGTTCGCCGGCCGCAGCGTGACCGACGAGAGCGGCGCCGCCGCGACCAGGGCCTCGGCGGCGATCTTGTGGATCCCATAGGGAGAGATCGGCGCGACCGGCGTCTCCTCGGTGGCGCAGACCGGGGTCTCCCCATAGGCGACCCCGCCGCTCGAGAAGTTCACGAAGCGGCGCGCACCGGTGGCCGCGGCGAGTGCCAGGACCTCCGCGGTGCCCTGGACGATGACGCGCCGATACAGGTCCGGCTTGGCGATCGACTCGACCACCTTGGTCTTGGATGCGCAGTGCACGATCGCATCGAAACGGCGACCGGCGAGCGCAGCGAACAGCTGCTCGTGATCGGCGACATCGGCGACGACCAGCTCGATGCCCGGGGATACATTCGTCCGGTCGCCGGTCGCCAGGTCGTCGACCACGACGATGTCGTCGCCACCGGCGCGCAGTGCGTCGGCGACCGTGCTTCCGACAAAACCGGCTCCGCCGGTGACGAGAATTCGACGCGACACCCGGTGTTCCTCCTCGTGCCCGGTCGGGCCGGTGCTCTGTCATTCGGATCCGCCTGCCCGCAGCTCGTACCGCCCAGCCCGCAGCGACCTGGCGGGCTGTTCGCCTGTCTCGCGGGCGGCGCGTCGCACTGTGGACAGATCGGTGGACGAGGCTGTGGACGGTATCGCTACCGCGCCACCTCCGCCGACCCTAGGGTCTTCGGGTGGCCGCTGCTTCGCGGGCAGGCCGGCCGCACGCCGCAAGGGGAGACCGATGTCCAGAACATGCGTTCTATACTGCCGGGCGTGACGCTTGATACCGCGGCCGAACGGGCCGCGCCGCACGACGCCGCCGCCGAACAGCGAGTCCTTGGCTCACTGCTCATCGACCGCGACGCGATCTTCAAGGTCGCGGACCTCCTGCGTCCGGAGGACTTCTATGTTGCCCGGCACCAGCGGGTCTATCACGCCGCGCAGGAGCTGCTCGAGCGGCGCGAGCGGATCGACCCGCTCACCATCCAGGTCGAGCTCGCCCGGCGCGAGGAGCTGGACCGCGTCGGCGGGGCGGCGTACCTGCGCGAGCTGGTGGAGAGCGTGCCGACCGCGGTCGAGATCGAGCGCTTCGCGAAGATCGTCCGCGACCGCTCGCTCCTCCGGCGCCTGCTCGGCGCGGCCACGGCGATCGCCGCCGACGCCTACGACGAGCCAACCGACGTCGCGCTCGCTCTCGACCGATCGGAGCAGCGCATCTTCGCGCTCCGCGACGAGGCGGCGAACGCGCAGCTCCGCCACATCCAGAACGCGCTCCTTGCGAACTACGAGCACCTGACCGAGCGGATGGACCACCCGTTCGAGGTGAGCGGCATCGCCACCGGATTCCGCGAGATCGACGGGTACACCCAGGGCTTCAACCCCGGCGACCTGGTCATCGTGGCGGCGCGGCCGTCCGTCGGAAAGACGAGCCTCGGCCTGGCGATCGCGTACAACATCGCCAAGCGGGGGACCTCGGCGCTGGTGTTCTCGCTCGAGATGGACAGCAAGCAGATCGTCGCGCGGTTCCTCGGCCTGAACAGCCGGGTCGACCTGCTGGCGCTCCGCACCGGGAACATCATCGACACCGACGCCGCGACCGCGCTCATCGGCCTGCCGATCCTCCTCGACGACACGCCCGGCATCTCGATCATGGAGCTGCGGACGAAGGCCCGCCGCGCGCTCGCGCAGACCCAGGGGAGCCTCGGGGTCATCGTCGTCGACTACCTCCAGCTCATGCGGACCGGCGAGCACGAGGAGAACCGAGTCCAGGAGATCGCCACGATCACGCGGAACCTGAAGTCACTCGCCCGTGAGCTCGGGGTCGTGGTGATCGCGCTGTCGCAGCTGTCGCGTGCGGCCGGCGACTCGGGGAGCGAGCCGAAGCTCTCGACCCTCCGCGAATCCGGCGCGATCGAGCAGGACGCCGACGTCGTCCTCATGCTCTGGCGCGACAAAGAGGATCAGCCCGCCGGCGCGCCGAAGCTCATCCACGG
>JAYVCA010000198.1:0-4779 GCA_043750135.1 Chloroflexota bacterium
ACCCCGAGACGAGGTCGGACCGCGCGCGGCTGCGCGCGGTCGGCCAGGAATACGCGGCGCTCGAACCGATCGTCGCGACGGTGCGCGACCTTCGCGGCGCCGAGCAGCGTCTTGCGGACGCACAGGAGCTGGTGAATGGCGACGACCTGGATCTGCGCGACCTCGCCCGCGAGGATGAGGGGATCGCCGCCCTGGACGTCGAGCGGCTCACCGCGCAGCTGCGGACCCAGCTCGTCCCGCGCGATCCGCTCGACGACAAGAACGTCATCGTGGAGATCCGCGGCGGTGAGGGTGGGGAGGAGGCCGCGCTCTTCGCCGGCGATCTCTACCGGATGTACCTGCGCTACGCCGAGCGGCACCGCTGGAAGGTCGAGGAGCTGTCGGCCAGTCGTTCGGAAAAGGGCGGCTTCAAGGAGGTCATCTTCCGCATCGCGGGGCAGGAGGCCTACAGCCGCCTGAAGTTCGAGTCCGGCGTGCACCGCGTGCAGCGCGTGCCGTCCACCGAGGCGCAGGGACGGATCCACACCTCGACCGCGACGGTCGCGGTGCTCCCGGAGGCCGAGGAGGCCGACGTGGGGATCGACGAGGCCGATCTCAAGGTCGACGTCTACCGCGCCGGAGGCCACGGCGGCCAGGGCGTGAACACGACCGACTCGGCCGTGCGCATCACCCATCTCCCCACCGGGATCGTCGTCACCTGCCAGGACGAGCGCTCGCAGCTGAAGAACAAGGCAAAGGCGATGACCGTTCTGCGCGCGCGCCTCCTCGCGTACCAGGAGGAGAAGCGTGCCACCGAGCAGGGCGACGCCCGGCGGGCGCAGATCGGACGCGGCGAGCGCGCGGAAAAGATGCGCACCTACAACTTTCCGCAGGACCGGCTCACCGACAAGCGGGTCGGGCATAACCTCTCGGGCCTCGACCGCCGTCTGGACGGCGAGATCGACGACCTGATCGAAGAGCTCATGGGGCAGGACCAGGCCGACCGCCTCGCGCAGCTCGAGGCCGGCGACGCGTGAGCGATGGGCCGAGCCTGCAGGAGCGCTACGCGCCGGAGAACCGCTGCTTCGGCTGCGGTCCGGCGAACGACAAGGGCCTCCGGATCCGCAGCTTCGTGGCTGGGGACACCGTCGTCTGCGAATGGCAACCCCGTCCGGAGCATGAGGCCTGGGATGGCGTGCTGAACGGTGGCGTCATCGGCGCGCTCTTCGACTGCCATTCCAACTGGACCGCGACGCACCATCTCATGCTGGCCGGCGCTGCGGACACTCCGCCACCGACGGTGACCGCGGAGTTCGCGGTGAAGCTCCAGCGGCCGACACCGAGCCGGGGGCCGGTGCGGATCGTCGCTCGCGTGGTCGCCTCGAGCGCGGATCGCGCGACGGTCGAGGCGACCCTCGAAGCCGGTGGCCGGATCTGCGCGACCTGCCGCGGCGTCTTCGTCGCGGTGCCACCCGGGCACCCCGCCTACCACCGCTGGTAGCCGCGCACACCGCTCGCTAGGCCACGACGGCTGCCGCACGCTGGTCCGCGCGGATCGCACGAGGCAAGAGCACCAACATCGCGATCCCCGCGATGACGTAGGCGAGCCCTTGGACATTGAGGACGGTGACGACCCCGAGCGGTGCGGCGAGCACGCCGGCGATGCCAAGTCCGCAGAGCCGAAGCACGGACGAGGTCGTGGTCATCGCTCCGAGCACCCGACCACGGAACGCGTCCGGAACACCGGACTGGATGATGCTGAGGATCACCGGAAAGGTCGTTGCGGCCGGGATCCCGACCAGCGCGAAGAGCACCGCCACCAACGCCAGCGTCGCGCCGAACGACGGTGCGTTGAAGATCACGAGATCGATCGTGCCGAAGAGCAGTGCACCCCATCCGATCAGCGTCGTGGCACTCGCCCGGGTGCTGAGTGGAATGAGCAGGAAGCTACCGATGAGGCCGCCGATCGCCTGGAAGGACATGAGGATGCCCAGCTCCGGTGCGCCACCGCCCAGGACGGACACGACATACAGGATGAACAGCACGCTGAAGACACCCTCGCCGATGGCCGCGATTCCGATCAGCAAGAAGATCGCCGAGATGGCGCGACGCGTTCGTACGATCGCGAGCCCCGCGATCCAGTCGCGCCACAGCCGGGTCCAGGTCCGCAGACCGTCGACGATCGCACCGGGCACCCGGGTCGAAGGCGTCCCGCGCATCAGACCGACGAGGAACGCCGCGGCGAGGAACGAGGCCGCGTCGATGAGTGCGATCCCGAGGATGCCGGTGGCAACGGCGATGACCCCACCGAGCGGCGGTCCGACGAGGCGGGAGACATTCGAGTTGAGCGCGTTCAACGAGTTTGCGGTCACCAGCTGGTCCGGCTCGACGAGCAACGGGAGCAGCGCGCCCTCCGCCGGTCCGACGAACAAGCCGATCGTCGACTCGAGGAACGCGGCGACGTAGACGATCCACAACAGGTCCGCGCGCTGCACGAGCGCGACCGGAACGAGCACCGCCGCAAGGAGGAGATTGCCGATGACGAACGTCCTCCGCCGGTCCCACCGGTCCACGTAGACGCCCGCGACGCTGCCGAACAGCACGCTTGGAAGCGTTCCCGCCATGAACATCGCGCTCGTGGCGAGGGGAGAGCCGGTGAGCTGGTAGACGTAGATCGGCAGGCCGATACGGAGGACCCAATCCCCGGTGAGCGAAATGAGGCCGGCCGACCAGAGCAACCCAAAGTTCCGGCGGGCGAGGAGGCGGAAGGCGCGCACCCGGTCACCGTAGGGGCGAGACCCGGGGAGGACCATGTCGTACGACAAGATGTCGCAACTCGGATGACGGCAGCCGCTCGCTCGCCGATGATTGGTCCGATGCTCGCCATTCCTCAGCGGTCGGTGATCCTGCTCGTCGCCGCGGCGATCCTCCTGGCGCCCTCGTGCCCAGCGCCGGCCGAATCACGCGATCCGCTCCCGGTTCGGACCCATGAGCCGTCCCCACCAGGCACGACCCTGGTCTACGTGGCCGACTTCGTCCCCTCCCGGAATGGGAGCCTCACCGTGGTGGCGATGCCCTCCGGGAAGATCGTCAACCGGATCGATGGACGGAGTCCGCCGCCCCCGACCATCCTGCCGGGTACTCGTTATGCGTTCCACGCCGACCTGTTCGGTCCCGGCCTGACCATGAAGCTCTACCGGACCGACCTGCTGACCGGGGCGCGCACGCTCGCCATCGATGTCGGTGAGGTCCAGCCCGGAGTCGCGGTCATTGGCACCGTTGACGGCGATCGGGCCTACGTGCTGAACGTCCCCGGTGGCGATGGCGAACGGCAGATCCGCCTCACCGGATACGACGGGAGCTCGGGGCGCATGATCGCGGAGCACGTCTGGCCCCTGCGCCCCGGGGAGACTGCCAGTCCGGAGCTGTCGGTCCTGGGCGACGGCCAGGTCCTCGCCGGCACCCGGCTGACCGCGGCGAACGGACTGACCGTCCTGGGGTGGACGGTGTTCGATCGCGACCTCACACGCGGGATCCCCGTCGCCCCGGACGTGCCGGAGCTCGCGGCGTTCGTCAGCGGCGGTGGCTGCGATCTACGGCTCCGGAGCATTGGCGACGGCCGGCTGGTGACCGTCTGCGGCCGATCGCGGGACGCCGTGGCCGCAGTGGCGGTCTTCGATGCCGTATCGCTCCAGCTCGTCGCCCGCGTCCCGATCGGCGTGACCGCGCTCGTCCCAGGCCCCGGCGGCCTGCCCGCCGGGGTGGGACGATCGTCGGCCCTGGCCTGGAGCATCGCGAGCGATGGGCTCATCTCGGTCCTGCTGAGTCACGGCGTGACGGCCACCGTCGATCTTCGCCGTGCCCAGGTGGTGGGAAGCGTTGCTCTCGAGCTCGCCGGCGCGTCGCTCCCGATCGCTTCCCGTCCGGAGCTGGTGAACGGCCGCCTGGCCCTGATCCTCGATGCCGGAAATACGCAGCGGCTCGAGCTGGTCGATCTGGCGCGGCCGAACGACCGGACGACGCTCTACACCGCGCCGGTCATCCGCGCGGTCCGCGAGGCGGGCGACCGCATCTATCTCCTGGCCGCCGACTCGCGGGATGCGAACGAACGCCTCGTCGAGCTCGATCGCGCGACGGGGCAGGTCCTGGCGCGGAGCGGCCCGCTCCCGCGCCATGCCGCCGCGATCGTCGCCTGGATCAGCGCTCGCTGATCAGCCCGTCTCGGCCGCGGTCGCCGGGCAGCGTTCGGCGCGCTGCGCGACAATCCAGCGATGACCGAGGATCCGGGCTACGACGAGGACGCGGCCTTCACCTTGGCCGATGACGCGGCGACCGTCTCCGCGCTCGTCCGGCGCACGCCGGACGAGCGGCTGCGGGCGGCCAGGTTCGGCGACTGGAACGCCAAGCAGGTGATCGGGCACCTGGCGGCGAGCGCCGAAGTGTTCGCCGAGCGCGTCCGGCGCTGCATCGAAGAGGAGCGGCCAGGACTGCCCGGTTGGGACCAGGACGCCGCCGATGCCGCGGCCGATCACACCAATGCCGATGCGCTGGCGCTCTCGCGCAGCCTCCAGGCCGCACATGCCCGCATCGTTGGGCTTCTGACGCGGCCGGGTGCCGCGGAGCGGATCGGAGTCCACGCCGAGCGGGGGCCAGTCACCGCGGGCTGGCTCGGCGCCTACCAGGCGCGTCACTCGCACGAGCACGCGACCGAGCTGGCGAGGGCTTTCCCGCCCGCCGGCTGAGGTCGAAGTCCTAGACGCGGCGTAGTACATCGGGCCGCAGAAGAGGATGCGGCCGCGC
>JAYVCA010000199.1:0-12063 GCA_043750135.1 Chloroflexota bacterium
CGAACGCCACGTTTGGATTTGGCTCGGCAATTCCGACGGAATCTTCTCGCAGACAAATGACAAGGTCAGCTGTCCATAGGGGCCCAGCCTCGAAGAAACCGGAACGCACGATGGGGGTGGGCGAAAGCCGCCCCCATCGTCGCGTATCGCCCTCCGCATGCATGCGCTGCGCCCGCGCTGGTCGACTCTGACGGTGAAGATCCTCTGCGCCCGGTTCGGCGAGAGCTGGGCGGCGTCCAAATGAAGCTCTGGCGATCTGCCTAGAGGTCTTCTGGAAGGAAATCGCGTGCTGACCGTCCAAGTTGGTGCGCGAAGCGCGTCAGCGTCTTCAATACCGACCACCCGACCCTACGGTCAGTTCCGTTGCCATCGAGCTCACTAGTCCCCACCGGGTGTGGGCGGCCCGTGTCGCAGGACACCGGCGACCGTCCGCGAGACTTCATCGACGTTGAACGGCTTCGGGATGATCCCGCGTGCCGCCAGCTCGAGCGCCGTCGTGCGCGCCTCGCTCAGCGCGCTCACGACGATGATCGGGGTCAGCGGGCTTCCGGCGGCGCGACGTCGCTCGACGAACTCGCGGCCGTCCACCACGGGCATGTCCAGATCGAGGACGATGAGATCCGGCTCGTGCTCGGCGCAACGGTCCAAGGCTTCCTGGCCGTTCGCGGCCTGCTCGACCTCGTAGTCCTCGGAGAGGAGCGCGTCCAACACCGCCCGGCAGGCGGCATCGTCATCGACGATCAGGATCCGCGGTCGGGATCCGCTCATCTGCGGATGGTACGTGGTCGCCTCGCTGGCTTGCCCGATCTGCCACGCGAACGGCGGCGGGGCTTCAGCCCAGGTGGCCTCCGCGTTACCATTCACCCGCGCGATGACGCGGACAGCGCCCGAGGCGAACGGACCGCCAAGCGAGCCGGGAAGGTGGAAGCCGGCAGGTCCATCGAACGGGAGACCGCCGCCGAGCGCCGGACCGGCCCGAGGCTGAGCAGGAATGAGCGCCTCGCGACGCGCCACCGCCGGTCGAAAGCCGATCGAGGGCCGGTGGGCGGAGTGGGGAAGCTGGGTGGAACCGCGAGGTACGCCTCGTCCCAGTGATCGGAAGAGATCACGCCTGGAGGACGAGTTGCCAAAGACCGAGCACCGATCGACGCGGACGCCCGACCACGGAAGCGATGAGCTCTACGCGTTGCGACACTCGACCGCACACGTCATGGCCGGCGCGGTCCTTGAGCTCTTTCCCCAGGCGAAGTTCGGTTTCGGCCCGCCGGTCGCTGATGGCTTCTATTACGACTTCGAGCTTCCGCGCGCCCTCACCCCCGCCGATCTCGCCTCGATCGAGGAACGGATGCGCGAGATGGTAAAGAAGGACGCCGTCTTCGAGCGGAGCGAGATGAGCGTCCCGGAGGCCTTGGAGCACTTCCGCGCACAGCACCAGGACTACAAGGTCGACCAGATCGAGAAGCTCGACGAGACGATCGAGGGCGGAAAGGTCGGGATCTACACCCACGACACGTTCGCCGACCTCTGTCGGGGTCCGCACGTTGAACGGACCGGGAAGATCGGGCCGTTCAAGCTGATGACCATCGCCGGGGCCTACTGGCGCGGCGACGAGCACAACGCCCAGCTCCAGCGCGTCTACGGCACGGTCTGGCCGACCCAGGCCGAGCTCGATGCTCACCTCGCACGGCTCGAGGAGATCCAACGGCGTGATCATCGCCGGCTGGGGAAGGATCTCGAGCTGTTCGAGATCGACGAGGAGCTCGGATCGGGCCTGGTGCTCTGGCTGCCGAATCTGGCCATCGTTCGGGAGGAGCTCGAGACCTGGTGGCGCTCGGTCCACCACCAACAGGGCTACACCCTGGTGTACACCCCGCACATCGCGCACGAGCGTATCTATCAGCGCTCCGGTCACCTCGAAAAGTACGGCGAGAACATGTACGGGCCGCTCGTCCTCGACCAGAACTTCTGGATCAAGCCGATGAATTGCCCGGGGCACGTCAAGGTCTTCCAGGCCCGGACGCGAAGCTACCGTGAGCTGCCGCTGCGGATCGGCGAGCTGGGGACCGTCTATCGCTACGAGCGGGGTGGGGCACTGCACGGGATGCTCCGGGTCCGCGGCTTCACCCAGGACGACTCGCACATCTTCTGCACCTGGGCGCAGGCGCAGTCCGAGATCGCGAAGGTCTACGACCTGGTGCTCGAATTTCTGGCCATCTTCGGCTACCGCGACCCGGTGGTCTACCTCTCGACCCGACCGGAGAAACGCCTCGGCACCGACGGCCAATGGGACCAGGCCGAGCAGGCGCTCCGTGAGGCGCTCGAGGCCCGGAAGGTCGATTACCGGATGGACGTTGGCGGGGGGACGTTCTACGCGCCGAAGATCGACATCAAGGTCCGGGACGCGATCGGGCGGGAGTGGCAGGGCCCGACGATCCAGATCGATCTTCAGCTCCCAGAGCGTTTTGACATCGCGTACGTGAACGAGCAGGGGCAGCGCGAGCGACCGGTGATGATCCACCGGGTCCTGTTCGGAAGCCTGGAGCGGTTCGTCGGCGGACTCATCGAGCACTACGCGGGGAACTTCCCGCTTTGGCTTGCGTGGGAGCAGGTCGCGATCATCCCGGTCCGCGAGTCCTCCCGCGGCTACGCCGAAGAGGTCGCGGCGCTTCTCCGCGCCAAGGGTCTCCGGGTCCATCTGGACGCGCAGGCCGGCGATCTCCGCAACCGGATCAAGGAGGCCCAGGGCCGCAAGGCGAGCTACATGCTCGTCGTCGGCGACAAGGAGGCCGCCGCGCGAACGGTGTCGGTGCGCCGACGTGGCGCCGGGCAAGGGGAGGAGGAGCGCGGCGTCACCCTCGACGATCTCGTCGCCCGGCTGGTGGAGGAGCGCGACACGAAGGCCCTGCCGCACGATCTGGTCCGCCCCGAGCCGGACGCGCGATCCGAGGTCCTTGGGGCGTGACCGTCACCCTCCACGGGGAACGGGTGCTGCTCCGGCCGACGATCGCGGCGGACGCCGAGTGCTTCGTTCGCTGGGCCGCGGACGCCGACTTCGCCTGGCACCAATGGGGCCGCGACCCGGGCCGCTGGCCGACCGAGGCCGCGGCCCGCGAGTGGATCGCGCGACTCGAGGTCGAGCCGGCAAAGGCCGCGGCGTTCACCATCGAGCACGAGGGCCGGCCGATCGGCTTCGCGAACTACCGCGATCTCCAGCCCAGATCGCGGAGCGCCGAGATCGGCATCGGGATCGGAGAGCCGGGACTGTGGGGCCGGCATCTGGGCCGCGAGGCGCTGGGGCTGCTGGTCCGCCATCTGGAGGATGACCTCGGCCTGCATCGGATCTCGCTCCATGTGATCGCCACGAATGACCGAGCGGTGTGGGCCTACAAGGCCTGCGGATTCGAGGTCGAAGGGGTCGAGCGTGACGCCGTGGCCACCGACCGCGGCGCCTTCCTCGACGACGTGGCGATGGCCCGCCTCGCCGGTCGGATCCCGCCGCTTTTTCGGCCCTGGCCGACCACCCTCGCCGGAGACGTCGTTCGCCTCGTGCCGCTCCGAACGGAGCACGCGGCCGCCCTTCATGCCGCCGGTGATGAGGACGAGATCTGGGCCCACGTACAGCCCCGGCCACGCGGTGTCGCCGGTTATGCGGCCTACATCCGCCGGGCGCTCGACGAGCAGATCCTTGGCAACCAGCTGCCATTCGCGGTCCAGCGCCTCTCCGACGGGGAGGTCGTCGGGACGACCCGCTACGCCCACATCGACCCGGCGAACCACAGTCTCGAGATCGGCTGGACCTTTTACGGAAAGGGCGCCCGCCGCACTGCGGTGAACACCGAGACCAAGCTGCTGCTCTTCTCCCAGGCCTTCGAAACGCTCGGCGCGAACCGGGTCTGGCTGCAGACCGATGTGCGGAACCAGCGGTCGCAGGAGGCGATGGCCCGCCTCGGGGCGATCAAGGACGCCGAGCTTCGGGACGAGCGGATCCTCGCGGACGGCACGCTCCGCACGAGCGCCATCTACGGGATCATCCGTCCCGACTGGCCCGCGGTCCGGGACCGACTGCGGGGATTCCTCGGGCGGCCGGCCGAAGTGGTATCCTGACGGTCTGAACGAAACGCCTCTTGCCGGAGCGGAGTTGAGCCAATAGCTCCCGAGCTCCGCGTCAACGACCTGATCCGCGTCCCCACCGTGCGCCTCATTGGCGCCGACGGAAGTCAGCTGGGTGTCGTTCCGACCCCACGCGCCCTCTCGCTGGCCGCCTCCGAGGGCTATGACCTGGTCGAGATCGCGCCGAACGCCGTCCCTCCGGTCTGCAAGATCCTCGACTTCGGAAAATACCGCTACGAGGAGCAGCAGAAACAGAAGGACGCAAAGAAGAAGCAGCGCGCGGTCACCTGGAAAGAGATCCGGATGGCCCCGAAGATCGACGACCACGACATCGAGACCAAAACGAAGGCTGCGGCGCGGTTCCTCGACGAAGGCGACAAGCTGAAGGTCACCGTCCGCTTCCGTGGGCGTGAGATGGCGCACCCCGATCGTGGCCGGACGCTCCTTCTCGCCGTCGGCGACAAGCTGAAGGACCACGGCCTCATCGAGCGGATGCCGCTCCTCGAGGGCCGCCAGATGATCATGGTGATGAACCCGATCCGCCGCGACGCGGGGGCCGCCCCAAAGCCCGCAGCCGTCGCACCGGCCGCCAACGGCGCCGCGACGGCACCTGCGAACGCCACCGCGACCGCGAACCTTCCGGCGGCCGCAGCGACCCCGCGGCCCGCGGCCGCAGGAGCGCGGCCCGCTCCAGCCTCCGTCACCCCACGCCCGGCACCGGTCGCGCCGCGTCCAGCGCCCGCGCCCCTGCCGGTCCCGACCGAAGTCCCCGCTGCAGCACCGGTCCGCGCCGCCGCCGCCCGCGCCGCCGCAGCCGCTGCGGCGGCTGCCCGCGCCGGTTCCGCAGCGCCCCCCACCGTCAGCCCGGGAGCTTCGGCGACCACACCACCGGCAACCACACCACCGGCAACCCTGAAACCGGCGACCCTGAAACCGGCCGCCAAGTCGGCCGCCGCGCCGGTGCGGAAAGCGTCCGATGGAGCGCCTGGCGCCTCGCGATAAGATCGTGCTCGGCGCCGCCGGCGCACAGTGGTCGCGGTTCCCTGATGATTCCCGTACAATCAGCATTCAACAGGTCGAAGGAGTCGGTTCACTGTGCCCAAGCAGAAGAGCCATAGCGGCGCGAAGAAGCGCTTCAAAGTCACCGGGACCGGGAAGATCACCCGAAACAAGGCCTACAAGGGTCACCTGAACGCGCACAAAGGGGCCTCGCGCAAACGTCGTCACGCGGGCAAGGGACTGGTGGACAAGGCGGACGCCAAGATCGTTCACAAGCTCCTGCCGAACCTGTAACGGGAGAACGTCATGTCACGGGTGAAGCGCGGCGTTGCTGCGCACAAGAAGCACAAGAAGCTCCTCCACGAGGCCGAAGGCCGCCGTGGGGCAAAGCGCAAGCTGGTCCGCCCGGCCCGTGAGGCCGCGCTCCACGCCCTCACCTACGCCTACCGCGACCGCCGCGCCCGGAAGGCGCAGTTCCGGGCCCTTTGGATCACCCGGATCAACGCCGCATCGCGCGAGGGCGGCGTGTCCTACAGCCGTCTCATGGCCGCGATGCGCGTCGCCGGGGTCGACCTCGACCGCAAGATCCTCGCGGACATGGCGGTGAATGACCCCAAGATCTTCCGCCACTACGTCGACCTGGTCCGCGAGAACAAGCTCACTCCGCAGTCCGCAGGCAACAGCTAGCCACCGCTCCATACGGCGCACCGCCGGGAGAGCAGTAGCGCTTCGCGCCCGAACAGAAAGACCGGCGACGCTGAGAGCCGGTCACGGGGTCAGCAGCGTGAATTCACTCCCGGAGCCGATCGGCAGAAATGCCGGTCCGGGTCGAGCCCGATAGCGCTCGCGATCGAGTGCCGCGGCGGTCGCCGTCGCGGAACACGGGTGGTACCACGGAGGAAACGGCCTTCGCCCCGACAGGGACGAAGGCCGTTCGTATGCCCGGGACCACGCAAAGGGGGGCGACATGAGCGACGCGGACCTCGCGGGGCTGCAGCGTGACGCGCTCGCCCAGATCGGCGCGGCGGCGGATGCCGCCGCGATCGAAACACTGCGTCACCGGTACCTCGGTCGGAAGGACGGCCTCCTGACCGCGCATCTGAAAAGCCTCGGTGCGCTGTCGCCGACCGAGCGGCCGGCCGCCGGCTTGGCGATCAACGCCGCGAAGGACTCGATCGAGGCCGCCCTGACGTCCCGCCTCGCCGGCCTTCGCGCAGGCACGTTCGACGACCTCGGCTCAGATCGCCTGGACCTCAGCCTGCCGCCGCGGCCGATCCGGCTCGGCCGGCTCCATCCGATCAGCGCGACGATGCGGGAGGTCTCGCGGATCTTCGCCACGATGGGCTTCGAGTCCGTCGAGGGGCCCGAGGTCGAGTGGGACCACTACAACTTCGAGGCGCTGAACATCCCGAAGGGCCATCCCGCCCGGGACAAATTCAACACCCTCTGGATCTCCAACCCGCTGGGGGACCTCGCCGAGCAGCCGATGCTCCTGCGGACCCATACCTCGCCGATGCAGGTGCGGGTGATGGAGACCCGCCAGCCGCCGGTGCGGGTGATCGTCCCCGGCAGGTGCTACCGGTTCGAGGCCACCGACGCGTACCACGAGAGCGTGTTCTTCCAGTTCGAAGGCCTGGCGATCGACGAGCATCTCACGATGGCCGACCTCAAGGGCGTGCTGTACGCGTTCGCGAGAGCGGCCTTCGGCGGAGAACGGCGGATCCGGTTCCGTCCGGACTACTTCCCGTTCACCGAGCCGTCGGCCGAGATCGCGATCGACTGCTTCATCTGCAACGGGTCCGGCTGCCGCACCTGCGGCGGCTCCGGCTGGCTGGAGATGGGCGGATCGGGAATGGTCCACCCGAACGTGCTCCGGAACGCCGGGTACGACCCGGCGCGCTATCAGGGCTTCGCCTTCGGCTGCGGGATCGAGCGGGTCCATATGCTCCGCTCGGGTACCCCGGACATCCGGCTCTACGAGCAGAACGACCTGCGCTTTCTGGAGACGACCTGATGCCGCTCATCAAAGTGCCGGTCGAATGGCTGCGCGAGTACGTCGACATCGACGTGCCGGTGAGCGAACTCGCCCGGCTGCTGCACATGAGCGGCACCGAGGTGGACAAAGTCGAGCGAGCCGGGGACGCCTGGGACCGGATCTGGGTCGGCCGGATCGCCGCGCTCGAGCGTCATCCCGACGCGGACAAGCTCTTCCTCGCGACGGTCGAGTACGGGGCGGGCCGCACGAGAACGGTGGTCACCGGAGCGACGAACCTCGCTGTCGGCGCCGTCGTCCCGTATGCCGAGACCGGCGCGAAGGTGAGAGATGGACATGGCGACGGGATCGCCGTTCTGACCCTCGAGCCGCGGAAGATGCGCGGGATCCTGAGCGAGGGGATGGTCCTCTCGGCCAAGGAGCTCGGTCTGGGAGCCGACCATGAGGGCATCCTGCTGCTCGATCCGGCACTGCCGGTCGGTGCGTCCCTGGGCGATGTGCTTGGCGAGAGCATCCTGCACATCGAGCTGCAGCCGAATCGGCCTGACTGCATGGGCGTGCTCGGGATCGCGCGCGAGGTCGCTGCGGTCACCGGGACGACGGTCCGCGAGCCGGCGGTCGATCCGCTCCGCTACGGCGGCCTCGGTGACGCGCTCACGGTGCGGATCGACGACCCGGCGGCCTGCCCGCGGTTCGCGGCCGCGCTGCTCACCGGCGTGCGGAGCGGCCCGTCGCCACAGTGGATGCAGCGGCGTCTTGTCGCTGCCGGCATGCGCCCGATCGATGTCATCGTCGACATCACGAACTACGTCATGCTCGAGCTCGGTCAGCCGCTCCATGGCTATGACGCCGACCGCCTCGCCGGACGGACGCTCGTGGCGCGGCAGGCCGCCCCGGGTGAGCGCCTGCGGACCCTTGACGGAGTCGACCGGGTCCTTCCCACCGGGACCCTCGTCATCGCCGACGACCGCCACGCCCTCGGCATCGCCGGCATCCTCGGCGGCGAGGACTCCCAGATCCGGGCGGACACCACGACCGTCGCGCTCGAGTGCGCGAGCTTCGAGGGCCGTGGCATCGGCCGATCCGCGGTCACGCTCGGGCTCGGCCTCCAGAGCGCGGCGAGCCGCCGCTTCGCACTCACCCTCTCCCCCGAGCTCGTGCCGCTCGCCCTTGCGCGGGCGGTCCGGCTTCTCCGGGAGCATGCCGGCGCCACGGTGTCCGGGGCGATCGACGTGCACCCGTCGCCGCGTCCGGCGGCGACGGTGCGTCTCCCGGTCGGCGACATCGCGCGAGTGCTCGGCGTCGATGTCGCGCCGGAGCAGGCCGAGGAGGCGCTCCGCCGCCTGGGTTTCGGCGTGACGGTCTCCGACGATGCGATCGTCGCCGTGGCCCCGCCGCTGCGGACCGACATCGCGATCCCTGAGGATCTCATCGAGGAGATCGCGCGGATCACCGGCTACGACCGCATCCCGACCCGGATCCCCGAGGGGCCGCTCCCGATCCACGAGCGGCATCCGCTCCTTGAGCTCCGCGAGCGCGTCCGCGACCTCCTCGTCGGCTTCGGCCTCACCGAGACGGTCTCCTACTCGCTCATCGACCCGGCATGGCTCACGCAGCTCACCTCCGACGGAGCGCCGATCGCGCCGGCACCGCTGCGTGTACAGAACCCGACGAGCGTGGCGCAGTCGGCGCCGCGACCGACACTCCGCCCAAGCCTCCTGGATACCGCACGGCACAACCTCCGCCATGAGCCAGGGATCGCGATCTTCGAGATCGCCCCCATCTACCTTCCGCGGCTGGGCGATCTTCCCGAAGAGCGGTGGACGGTCGCGGTGCTCCTCGCAGGGAAGGCCGAGACCGCGACCTGGCTGGGCCCCGAGCGGGCCTACGAGCTCTCCGACGCCGAGGCGATCCTCGACGGCACGGGTCGCGCGCTCCGGCTCCCACGTCCGGAACGCAGCCCCGGCGCGCCCGGGTTCCATCCGGGCCGCTCCGAGGAACGGAAGATCGGAGAGCGCCACCTCGGGGTGTGGGGCCAGCTCGATCCGCGGGTCGCCGAGCGCTGGGATCTCCCGGCCGAGACGTTCGTCATCGAACTCGATCTGGCCGCGCTCCTCGAACACGCCGGACGCGGTGCCGCGACCGCGCCGCCGCGCTACCCAGCCGCGCTGCGCGACCTCGCGATCGTGGTCGAGGAGGCACGCGCGTACGACGAGGTGCGTCAGGCGATCGTCGATTCGGGCAAGGGTTTGGTCACCTCGGTCACGCTCCTGGACCTGTACCGCGGCCCACAGGTCGGCGACGGCCACAAGAGCTTCGCGGTCCGTTTGGTATTCCGCTCGCCGGACGCGACCCTCACCGATGCGGACGTCGAACGCTCGCTGAAGCGCATCACCGGAAAGCTCCTGCACCAGCTCGGGGCGACGATCCGCTGACCGCGCGGCCGACCCGGCGGCTCGGCGCGCGGCTGCCGCGGGCGTTCTACGCGCGCCCGACGCTCACGGTAGCCCGGGCGCTTCTGGGCAAGCACCTCGTCTTCGATCATCCGAGCGGCCGGCGGGTGGTCCGGATCGTGGAGACCGAGGGCTATCTCGGGGAGCGCGACCCGGCGTCTCACGCCTACCGCGGGATCACCCCGCGGACCGCCGTCATGTTCGAACGGCCTGGGCGCTCCTATGTTTACCTCGTGTACGGGATGTACCACTGCCTGAACGTCGTTACCGAGCGCGATGGTGTGGCCGGCGCGGTCCTGCTCCGCGGGGCGGAGCCGATCGCGGGGCTCGGCGACCACGACGCGCCCGCGCTCGCGGGGCCGGGACGGCTGGCCCGCGCGCTCGGACTCACCATCGGGCACACCGGCCTCGATCTCGTCCGCTCAGCCCTCCGAGTCCACGACGCCCCTGCCGTCCCGCGGCGCGCGGTGGCGACTGGTCCGCGGATCGGTCTTTCTGCGGGCGCGACGTTGGATGAGCCGTGGCGGTTCTGGATCGCCGGCTCGTCCGGGGTCTCACCGGGGAGCTCCCGCGGGTGATCGCTGAGAAGACGCTCATCACTTTGGAATTCACGACCGTTCGCGGACTCCTTGCCGAGCGCACGAGCTTCACCCCTGGCCGCGAGCAGGCACTCGCCGTCGTGCCCGAGACGCGACTCGCCGACGCAGAACGACTCCAGGAGGAGACCGCGGCGGCGCGAGACCTCATGCGCGCCGCGCCGTCCACCGGCCTGCGCGGGGCGCACGATATCCGTGAGGCCGTCCGGCGCTCCGTCCTGGGCGGGGTGCTCGATCCCGGACAGCTCCTCGCCATCGGCGACACCGTTCGCGCTGCGGCCGGATTGTTCTCCGACGTTCATCCGTATCCGCCGCTGGCCGCGCGGGCCCGCTTCGCGCATCCTCCCGCACCGCTCGCAGCTGCGATCGAGCAGGCCATCGGCGCGGCCGGGGACGTCCTCGACCGAGCGAGCCCGGCGCTCTCGTCCGCTCGCGCGGAGCTGCGGACCGCGCAGTCCCGGCTGCAGCAGCGGCTTGACGGCCTCTTGCGATCGGGCGATCTGACCCGGTATCTGCAGGACCCCATCGTCACCCAGCGCGGCGGTCGGTATGTCGTTCCGGTGAAATCCGAGCACCGCTCGGCGGTGAAAGGCATCGTCCACGACCAGTCGGCGAGCGGCGCCACCGTGTTCATCGAGCCCCTTGAGATCCTCGAGGCCAACAATCGCGTGCGCGAGGCCGAGCTTGCCGAGCGGACCGAGGTCCAACGGATCCTTGATGGCCTCTCACGTGCGGTGGAGCGCGCGAGCGACGACCTCGGCGCCGTCACGACCGCGCTCGCCGCACTGGACCTCATCCTTGCCCGCGCCGCGCTCGCCGACGCGTTCGGCGCCGAGCGACCGCGCCTCAACGCCGCTGGCGTCGTCGACCTTATCGGCGCGCGCCATCCGCTCCTCATCGGGCGCGGCGGACCGGTCGTGCCGATCGACATCCGCCTGGGGACCGACTTCCGAGTCCTGGTGATCACCGGACCGAACACCGGGGGCAAGACCGTCACCCTTAAGACCATCGGCCTGTTCGTCCTGATGGCCGCCGCCGGTCTGCAGGTCCCCGCGGAGCGGGGAAGCGCTCTCCCGGTGGTGCCGCGGATCTTCGCCGATATCGGCGACGAGCAATCCATCGCGCAGTCACTGTCGACCTTCTCTTCGCACCTCCGGAATGTCGTTGCCACGCTTGCGGGCGCAGAGCACGGGGATCTCGCGCTGCTCGATGAGGTCGGTGCGGGTACCGACCCCGACGAGGGGGCCGCGCTCGCGATGGCCGTCCTCGAGACGCTGCTCGAACGCGGCGTGCTCGTTGTCGCCTCGACCCATTACCCCGAGTTGAAGGCCTTCGCCCTGAACACTCCGGGCGTCACGAACGCGAGCGTCGAGTTCGATCTGGAGACGCTCCGCCCGACCTACCGGGTGCACGTCGGCCTTCCCGGTGCCTCGAACGCGTTCGCGATCGCCTCGCGGCTCGGCCTGGGTCCGGACGTGCTGCAGCTCGCCGAGCGGCATCTCGGCGATCTGCACCGCTCGCTCGAACGGACCTTGCGCGAAGCGGAGCGTCAGCGGACGGCGCTTGCGGCTTCGCTCGAGGAGGCCCGGGTCGCCGGAACGGCGGCTGCGGCGGCTGCGGCAGCGGTCGAGGCCGAAGCCGACGGCGTCCGGCGGCAGGCGACCGACGTCCTTCGCCGGGCCCGAGCCGAGGCCGAGGAGCTGATCCTCCAGGCCCGCCGTGCGCTCCGCCAAGCCGAGGGCGCCCAGGAGCGCGATGCGCGCCGCAATCTTGTGGAAGAAGCGCGGGGCGCGATCGCCGACGCCGAGCAGGCCCGCGACGCCGTGGCACCCCCCGCGCCGGTCCGCTCGCTTCGGCCGATCGCGATCGGCGAGCCGGTCCTCATCGACGGGGTGAGCGATCCCGGGATCCT
>JAYVCA010000200.1:0-3799 GCA_043750135.1 Chloroflexota bacterium
TCGCCGCCGCCCTTGAACGTCACCGTCTTGAAGAACGGCTTGCTCGGGTCGCGGAAGTTGTCGTTCGCGATGTAGGAAACGACGTCGCCGGCCTTGAACTCGGAGACCTTGTACGGCCCGGTGCCGACCGGCTTCTGGTTGCCGGGAGCGTCCTTTGCCTTGGCTCCGATGAAGTCGCTGAACTGGGTCTTCTGGAGGATGCCGCAGCAGGTGCCGACGCCCCACTGGTAGTAGTTCGGGTTCGGCTCGGCGTAGGTGACCACGACGGTGGTCGCGTCCTTTGCCACGACCGACTTCACGCCCTCGGTGTTGTCCGAGGTCGTGGCCGCGGTCGCCTTGTCCGAGATGTAGTTGAACGTGAAGACCACGTCGTCGGCGGTGAACGGGCTGCCGTCCGACCACTTCACGCCGCTCCGGAGCTTCCAGGTGACCGTCGTGAAGTCCTTCGACACCCCGCTGTTCTCGATCGTCGGGATCTCAGCCGCGAGCGCATTCGCGATCGGCTTGGCGTCCGGGCCCCAGGACGCGAGCGGCTCGATGACCAGACGCGACGCGTCGGAGTCCTTCGTGCCCGTCGCCTGGTGCGGGTTGAGGATCGTCGGGGCCTGCCAGTAGAGGATCTTCAGCTCGCCGCCGTCGCCGCGCTTGAACGTCGCAGCGCCTGAAGCCTTCGCTCCGGTGGCCGACGCGGCAGGCGTGGTCGCAGCCGGTTGTCCGCAGGCTGCCGCAAGGATGACGCCGCTGACGCCGACCGCCAGGACGCCTCGCCAGGTTGCTCGCATCGCTGTCCTCCCAAGTGGATCCGGCGCCGTGCGCCCGTGCGGCACCGGCGACAGTGCTGGATTCGCGAAACTGTATTGATGTAGCCCTCGATACACAAGACGGTTCAGCCCGGCGGGCACGGCGGGCCGCCGAAGCGGGCGAACGACCGATGCGCGACGGTGCGCGGGCTAGGAGCGGGTCCGCACGTCGAGGGAGTCCCGGAGGGCGTCGCCCAGCAGATTGAAGCCGATCACGGTGAGCATGATCGCGACCCCGGGGAACATCAGGACCCACCACGACCCTTGGAACAGGTAGCGGATGGAGTCGACAAGCATCTGACCCCACTCCACATCGGGTGGCTGCGCGCCCAGCCCGAGGAATCCGAGGGCGGCGGCGTTGAGGATCGCGGCGGCGACCCCGAGCGTCGACTGGACGATGAGCGGAGAGAGCGCATTCGGCACGATGTGGCGCAACAGGATCCGCCACTCGGGTACGCCAACGCTCCGCGCCGCCGATACGAACTCCTGCTCCCGCAAGCTGATCGCGCTCGCGCGGGTGATGCGCGCGTAGGCCGGCAAGGCCACGATCCCGACGGCGAGCATCGTGTTGAAGATGCCGGGGCCGCGGAGCGCCACGATCGCGATCGCGAGCAGGATCGTGGGGAACGCGAGCAGGATGTCCATCAAGCGCATCGCCACCTGATCCCACCAGCGGCCGAAGAAGCCCGCCGTGAACCCGATGAGCGCGCCGCCGGTCACCGCGAACCCGACGGCGACCACCCCGACACGAAGGGAGGTACGCGCGCCGTACATCACCCGGGTAAACACATCGCGCCCGAGGTCATCGGTGCCCAGGAGGTGGCCGTTCTGCAGCGGCGGCTGAAGGATCCGCTCCCGGATCAGGTAGGTCTTGTTCGGGTCCGACTCGGCAAGCACATCGGCGGCGAGCGCGAGGAGCACGAGCGAACCAATGAGCAGGACCCCGATCCGCGCCGCTGGATGTACGCGAAACCGGCGGAACGCGTCGCGCCAGAGCGATCGCTGGGGGTCGGCCTGGCCCGGCGGGAGGACCGCCACCGGAACGGCGCTCATCGGTACCGGATCCGCGGATCGAGCCAGGCATACGAGATGTCGACCAGCAGATTGATGACGACGAAAATCGTCGCGAGGAACAGGATCGAGCCCTGCACGATCGGATAGTCGCGGCTATTGATCGCCTCGACGATGTAGCTGCCCATCCCCGGCCACGAAAACACCTGCTCGGTGAGCACCGCTCCCGAAAGGAGCGCGCCGACCTGCAGCCCGACGATCGTCACGACCGGGAGCAACGCGTTCTTCAGAACGTGGCGCGTAACGACTGCCCGCTCGCGCAGACCCTTCGACCAGGCCGTCCGGACGAAATCCTGGCTCAGCACCTCGAGCATCGCTGAGCGGGTCTGCCGCGCAACGACGGCCAGGGGAACGGTGGCCAGCACCGCGGCGGGGAGGAGCAGATGTCGCAGCGCCTCGATCCAGCCGGCAGGGTCCGCGCTGAGCAGGTAGTCGATGCTGTAGAGACCGGTGACCAGTCGCTCTGGCGGCTCGCCCCGCGTCGACGGCGGGAGCCAATGCAGGTTCACCGCGAACAGGTAGATGAGCATGAGGCCAAGCCAGAAGATCGGCATCGACACCCCGATAAGGGCTGCGGTCGTCGTTCCGTAGTCGAGCACGGACGCACGACGGATCGCGGCCACTACCCCGAGAAAGATCCCGAGGACCGTCGCGATGAGCATCGCAGCCAAGCCGAGCTCGGCCGTCGCGGGGAACTTCCGTTTGATCTCGTCGGAGACGGGGAGGCCGCTGTGCAGCCCTGTACCGAGATCACCATGGAGCACTTTGGCCATGTAGGTCGCGTATTGCTCCGGCAGCGGCTTGTTCAGCCCGAGGCGTTCGTTGAATGCGGCGACCTGTTCGGACGTTGCGCTCTCCCGGAGGAACGCGGTGGCCGGATCGCCAGGGATGAGGCGGAGGAACAGGAAGACGATGACCGACACGCCCAGGAGCGTCGGGATCAGGGAGATGACGCGGCGGGCGATATAGCCGGACATCGTTCAGCGCCGCAGGGTCGGCGGCACGACGGGCCGCAGGGGATCACTGGTGGGGGCCGCCCTGCGGCGACCCCCACCACGGCCTACCGGCGTGTGGCTACTTGCTGATCGAGACGAGGGTGAATGCCTCGCCGCCCGTCGGGTGCGGCACGAAGCCTTGGACCTTCTTGCTCGCCGCCGTAGGCGGATTCGCGTGGAACATCGGGATGCGCGGCACATCGTTCTGCACGATCTTGGAGACCTGCTTGTACAGATCGGACCGTTTCGCGGCATCGGTCTCCCCCGCGGCCTTGCGGAGGAGGTCCCAGGCCTGCGGGTTGGTCCACGCGCCGTTCTCGGTCGCGGCGTCCTTGCCACCGACGATCTTCGGGTGGAAGAACACGTTCAGGAAGTTGTCGGGGTCGCCATTGTCGCCCGTCCAGCCGAGGAGCCAGAGCGGGTACTTGTTCTCCCGCGCGTCCTTGCGATAGGTCGTGAAGTCGACCGACTTGAGGTTCGCGGTGATGCCGATCGCCGCGAGGTCGGAGGCGAATGCCTCCGCGATCTTCTTTGGGTCCGGGTAGTAGGGCCGTGAGACCGGCATGTACCACAGGTCCGTCGTGATCGGAGCCGCGACGCCCGAGTCGGCGATCAGCTTCTTTGCGGCCGCCTGATCGAACTTGTAGAACTCGGTGACGCTGTCGTCGTAGCCGAGCATGCCAGGCACGAGGAACTGCGAGGCGGCCTTCGCCTCGCCGGCATAGATGGTGTCGACGATCGCCTTCTTGTTGATCGCCATCGCCACAGCCTGACGGATCTTCAGGTTATCGAACGGCTTGACCGATAGGTTGACGCCCAGATACGCGATGTTGAACGAGGGCCGGGGGATCACGCCGAGGTTCGCGTCGGCCTTGATCGTCGGGATGTCCTGCGGCGAGAAGTCCTTCATCGCGTCGATCGAGCCGGCCTTCA
>JAYVCA010000201.1:0-7175 GCA_043750135.1 Chloroflexota bacterium
CCACTCCCACCGCAACGAGGAACGCGGCGATGGGTATCGCGCAGATCCCTGCGCCGATCAGAAACTCGTCCGGACGGTGCGGATTCCCGCCGGAGAGCAGCGCGCGACCCGCGGCGTAGGCGAATGAAAGCGTTCCGATGCACAGCAGAGCGCCGCCCAGGACGAGGAGAGGCCCCCGTGCGGGCAGCTCGAGCAGCGGTTGAGCGATCGAGACCAGGGCCAGGCCGCCGACGGTCCCGAGGTACGTGATCCAGACGAACACGGTTCGCGGTGGCGGAGCCGCGCGGAACCGTGGCAGCGCGTGCAGGGCGATGCCCATCGCAAAGAGACCCGCGAAGCCGAACAGCTGCAGCCGGCCGTGGATCTGGACCAGCGCCAACCAGTTCGCGCCGAACAGGCTGAGGCCCCAGACGCGATTCAACAACAGCCACACACCGAGGCCAAAGCCCACGCTGAGGCCGACCGTCAGTGAAGTCGCGGCGAAGATCGCGACGGTCGGCGGGCGGCTGCGGCGAGCGGTCTCGACCATCCTCAGAGTCGCGGCTTGTGCTTGGCCATGTAGGCGGCGGCCTCGGCGCGGCGGGAGAGACCGAGCTTATCGAGGATCCGGCTCACGTAGTTCTTGACCGTCTTCTCAGAGAGGAACAACGCTTCGCCGATCTCACGGTTCATCTTGCCCTCCGCCAGACCGGCGAGCACCTTGCGCTCCTGGTCGGTGAGCGAGGCGAGCGCGGGATCTTCCGCCCGGGTCTCGCGGAGTCGGTCGAGCACCTTGCCGGTCACATCGGGATCGAGAAGCGAGCGACCGGCGGCAACGGCGGTGATCGCATCGACCAGGGCCTGGCCACGCGTCTGCTTGAGCAAATAGCCCGCGGCACCGGCAATGATCGCCGCGAAGAGGGCCTCATCGTCCGCGTAGGACGTGAGCATGATCAGCTTTGTCTCGGGTCGTGCCTCGCGGATCGCCCGGCACGCCTCGACGCCAGAGCCATCGGGGAGGCGTACGTCCATGATCACCACATCCGGGGTGGTCCGCGCCGCGGTCTCGATCGACTCGGCGACGCTCCCGGCCTCGCCGACAACGGTCATTCCGGCCTGGCGGCCGATCAGGCCTCGCAGCCCCTCGCGCACGACCTCATGGTCGTCACAGATCAACACTCGGATGCTCAAGCAGCAGGTCCTTTCCGCTTCGGGATGCGCATCTGTATGTGGGTCCCTTCTCCGGGCTTCGAGATCACGACCAGATGGCCTCCTGCATTGAATGCGCGCTCTCGCATGTTACGCAGCCCCAAGCCTCCCACCGAGTGTGCCGGGTCATAGCCGACGCCGTCGTCGATCACGTCCAACACGACGTCGTCGTTCTCGCTCCGGAGCGTCAGGCTGGCGCGCCGGGCCCGCGCGTGTCGTGCGACGTTCCCCAGCGCATCGGCCGCGATGTAGAAGACCGCCTCGCGTGTGGCTTGGTCCAACCTCGCCTCCGCGCCGGGCTCGACGGTCGCATCCACGCTCATGAGCGCGTTCGTCTCGATCTGGGACGCGAGGGTCGGCAGCGACTCGCGCAGCGGCCGGTCCGAGCCGCGGATCGGCCGAAGGCCGAGCACGTAGTTGCGCAGGTCCGCGATCGCCACATTGAGCCGATCTACGACATGCGCGAGCTGCGTCTTCGCCGCTTGGGGCGCGGCGTCGACCTGCGAAGACGCGTCTTCGATCAGCAGGCCGAGACCGTAGAACGACTGGATCGCTCCGTCGTGGAGATCCATCCCGATCCGGTGGCGTTCCTCGAACGCGGACATCTGACTGGTCTGCGCGTAGAGGCGGGCGTTCTCGATCGCGATCGCAGCCTGCGCCGCGAGTGCCAGCAACGCTTCCTCGTCCTCGGTCGTGAACTCGGGAGCGCCCTGCTTTTCCGTGAGGTAGAGGTTCCCCACGCTCTCGCCGCGCCAACGGATCGGGACGCCAAGGAAGCTCGTCATCGCCGGATGATGCGCCGGAAAACCGACCGAGGCGGGGTGATCGTGGAGGCGACGCAGTCGGATCGGCCGGCCAGCGCGTGGCAAGAGGCCGAGAATGCCCTTGCCCACCGGAAGCGCCCCGATCTTCTGGTGCATCTCGTCGCTGATCCCGGAAGTGTAAAAACGGGTGACCCGGCCCTCCTCATCGAAGGTGCCGAGCGCTGAGTACTTCGCGTCACCGACGAGGCGCGCGAGGTCTGCGATCTTGTGCAGCAGGGCCTCGGTCTCGAGCTCGGCGCTGAGCGCGAGCCCAGCTTCGTTGAGCGCCCGCAGGCGGCGCGACTGCGCCAGCTCGCCCTCGTGCAGATCACCCAGGCGCGCCAGGATCACCACCGAGAACGTGAGGGTGCCGGCGGCACCGATCGCCAATAGTGCGAGGTGGCTGACGACAGCGGGAAGGGCTGGCTCCAGCACAAAGTAGTCGAGCCCGATGAGCCCACCGAGCAGGAGGACTGGGAGCACCAGCGCCACGGCGATGAGCCGGGCCGGATAGACCCGTCCAGCCAGGACCCCGAGATTCACACGTTCGATTATCGGACTATCCGTGACACAACGAGCTCCCCATCGTGGTCACGGTGCCTCCGGTGGCGAGGCGGTGGAAGGGCCATTCGGCCCCATTTGGCCGGGCACCGTACGATTCGCCCGACGTGATGCGCTGGACCGCCCGCGATGCCCGGGCGCTTGGGGTGGGGCTTGCCTACCTGGCCCCGTCGTTCATGCTCTTCGCTGCCTTTGTGTTCGTCCCGCTCCTGCGCACGATCAATCTCAGCGTCTTCAATACCCGCGCCACCGGCGTCCTGACCACGTTCGCCGGCCTCGACCACTACCTGGAGCTCGTGGGCTCGAATGAGTTCCGCTCGGGCCTCGTCGCGACCGGGCTCTTCGCGCTCTATACCGTGCCGGTCGGGATCGGGCTGGGCCTGGTCCTCGCGGTGCTCCTGAACCAGCGCCTCCGCGGCATCAATGTCTTTCGGACGATGATGGCGAGCACCATCGCGATCTCGGCCGCGGTGGGCGCGCTCATCTGGCTCCTGCTCTTCAACCCCAGCCTGGGTCTGCTGAACCACGTTCTGTCGCTCGTCGGGATCGGCGGGCCCCAGTGGCTGATCCAGCCGAATGTCGCGATCCTCGCGGTCTCCATCACCACCATTTGGCTCACCCTCGGGACGAACATCATCGTGCTTCTGTCGGGGCTTCAGAGCGTCCCGGAGGAGATCTACGAGGCCGCGAACCTTGACGGTGCGCGCGGCGTGCGCCTGTTCACCCGCATCACTGTGCCGATGGTCTCGCCGTCGCTCTTCTTCCTGCTCGTCGTCGACACGGTCGCCGTGCTGCAGGCGTTTACCCAGATCCACCTGCTCACCCGCGGCGGCCCGGTCGATGCGACGCGTGCACTCGTCTACAGCATCTATCTCGACGCGTTCCAGAACTTCCAGTTCGGCTACGCCAGCGCGCAGGCGGTGGTGCTCTTCGTGCTCGTGCTCATCCTCACGCTCGTGCAATTCCGCTTCGTCGAGAGCCGGGTCCACTATCAGTGAGCGAGTCCCAGTGCGAGTCCCAGTGCGAGTCCCAGTGAAGGAGTACCGATGACCGGCCCCCGGGGCGTTCGCACCTACGGGACCTACACGCTCCTTGCGGTCGCGTCGATCATCGTGGCGTTTCCGCTTCTGCTCGCCCTGTCTTATTCCTTCATGAGCGAGTCGGAGATCGCGACTTTCCCGCCGCCGCTGTTCCCGGCCGCACCATCGTTAGACAACTACGCCAAGGTGCTCGCCACGATCCCCATCGGCCGATATCTGCTGAACAGCTTCGTCGTGTCCATCGCCGTGGTCATCGGGCAGCTCATCACCGCGAGCCTCGCCGCGTACGCGTTCTCGTTCCTCGCGTTCCGGGGCCGGACGCTGCTCTTCTTCATCTTCTTGAGCACGCTGATGATCCCTTGGGAGGCCACAATCATTCCGAACTACATGTCCATCCGTGACCTCGGCTGGCTCGACACCTATCAGGGGCTTGCCGTCCCGTTCATGGCGACGGCGTTCGGCACGTTCCTGCTGCGGCAGGCGTTCATGCAGATCCCACGCGAGCTCTGGGACTCTTCGCGCATCGACGGAGCGACCTCGTTCCGCTTCCTACGCTCGATGGTGATCCCGCTCTCCCGGCCGGCGCTCGGCACGGTGGCGATCTACGGGTTCCTGTCGACGTACAACCAGTATTTTTGGCCGCTCCTGATCACGAACCAGACGCTCATGCGCACGACCCAGGTCGGCATCGCGCAGCTGCGGTTCGAAGAGACGCTCCGTTGGGGCTTGGTCATGGCCGGTGTCATCATGGTTGCTGTACCGACACTCGCGCTGCTCGTCATCGGGCAGCGGCAGCTCATTCGCGGGCTCACCGCGGGAGCAGTCAAGGGATGATCGAGGCATAGAAGATGGTGGAGGGAACATGCGCAGACTCGTAGCACTCGCACTCACGCTCGCGGTCGTGGCGGCTGCCTGCGGCGGCTCAAGCGGCCCCGGCGGATCCAGGGACCAGAGCGCGCTCGCGCCGGCGAAGGACGTGAAGCCGGCGGCGAAGATCGTCTGGTGGCACGCGATGTCCGGAGTGAACGGCGACGCCATCAACAAGATCGTCGACGGCTTCAACAAGAGCCAGAGCAACATCAAGGTCGAGGCCGTGTTCCAAGGGAACTACGACGACCTCTTGGCCAAGCTGAACACCGCGCTTGCCTCCAAGGCGGCGCCGGCGCTCGTGCAGGTCTATGACATCGGCCAGCGCTACATGTACGACAGCGGCGAGGTCGTGCCGATGCAGGCCTTCATCGACCGCGATAAGTTCGACACCGCGGACTTCGAGCCCGCGGTCATCAACTACTACAAGTACCAGGACAAGCTCCAGAGCATGCCGTTCAACGCGTCCTCGGCGATCCTCTATTTCAACGTCGAGGCGTTCAAGGAGGTCGGGCTCGACCCGGCCAAGCCGCCGCAAACGTTCTCCGAGGTCGCCGCGGCGGCCAAGAAGCTCACCAAGAAGGACAGCAATGGCGTAACCACCCGGTACGGGTTCGGGCCGTCGATCTACGGCTGGCTGTTCGAGCAGTGGATGGCCGTCTCCGGCTCGCTCTACGCCGACAGCGGCAACGGCCGCGACGACCGCGCGACGAAGCTCGTCTACAACAACGAGCAGGGCAAGGCGCTCCTCGACTGGTGGAAGGCGGGGATCGACGGTGGCTACTTTGCCAACCCCGGCATCGACAACGACGGCGCCGCGAATGCCTTCAGTGCCGGCAAGAACGCGATGTATGTCGAGAGCACGGCTCGCCTCCGCGGCCACATCAATGCCGCGAAGTTCACCATCGGGACCGGCCTGTACCCGCGTCCTGATAGCAAGCCCGCCGAAGGCGGCAACATCATTGGCGGCGCGTCGCTCTACATCATGAAGAGCCGGCCGGCCGAAGAGCAGCAGGCCGCCTGGGAGTTCGTGAAGTACGCGATGAGCGCTGCGGTCCAGGCGCAGTGGCAGTCCGACACCGGGTACTACCCGATCCGCAAGTCGGCCTACAACGAGGGGCCGAGCAAGGAATGGGCAACGAAGTACCCGCAGTTCCTCACCGCGGTGAACGAGATCCGCGACGCCCCGCAAAATCGCAAGTCCAACGGCGCGGTGCTTGGCGTGTTCGCCCAGGCACGTGCCCGAACCCAGAAGATGATCGAGTCGGTCCTCTTGGGTCAGGCCACCAGCCAGCAAGCGCTGGACGCGGCCGTGACCGATATGAACGCGCAGATCGACAAGTACAACAAGGCGAACAAGTAACAACGCGCGAGGAGACGGTGCGGTCGCTCGGCGACCGCACCGTCGATCTCCTCGTCATCGGCGGCGGCATCATTGGCACCGGTATCGCCCGCGACGCCGCGCGCCGCGGCCTTTCGGTCGCGCTCGTGGAGCAGGCCGACCTCGCCTCGGGGACGAGCTCCCGGCCGACGCGGCTCATCCATGGGGGTCTTCGCTACCTCGAGCTCTTCGATTTCGGCCTTGTGCGCAGCGACATGAAGGAGCGAGAGATCCTCCTGCGGATCGCGCCACACCTTGTCTCTCCGCTCGCGTTCCTGCTCCCGCTCTACCGTCCGAGCCTCATCTACCGGGCGAAGCTCCGGATCGGCATGCTCCTGTACGACCTGCTATCTCTCGACAAGAGCCTCCCCAAACGGCGGTGGCTCGACCGCGCGGCAGCCCTGGCATCCGAGCCCGAGCTGAATCCCAATGGCCTGGCCGGTGCCTGGCGCTTCTACGACGCGCAGGTCCCGCTCGTCGAGCGGCTCGTCGTTGAGAACGCGCTCGACGCCGCGGCGCACGGCGCGCTCGTCTTGAACCACGCCCGGGCGAACGCCTATCTCCGTGACGGTCGCCGGGTCATCGGGGCACAGGTCCGCGACGACCTCGGTTGCGGCGAGCTCGCGATCCGGGCCCGCTACACCGTGAATGCGACCGGCGCGTGGCTCGATGAGACGATCGCGCCGCTGCGGAACGGGGCCACCCCGCTCCTTCGCCTCACCAAAGGCATCCACCTGGTGACACCGCATGCGACCGAACAGGCGCATGTGCTCTTCGCGAAACGTGACGGGCGGCTGTTCTTCGTGGTCCCGTGGCGCGACTACACGATCGTTGGCACCACCGACACCGACTATGACGCCGACCCGGCGGTCGCTGACGCGACGGAGGAGGACGTGCGCTACCTCCAGGCCGAGGCCCGCGCGGCGTTCCCGCATGCGCCATTCGATGTCATCCACTTCACCTGGGCCGGGATCCGAGCGCTGGTCCGCGTGGACGGCGTCGCCGAGGGCGAAGTCTCGCGCAAGCACGCGCTCTACGACCACCAGCGACGCGATGGGACCGCCGGCGTCCTGTCGGTCATCGGCGGCAAGATCACCGCATATCGCGCCATCGCCGAGGAAGTGACCGACCGCGTCGCGCGGGTGCTCGGTAGCGCCGCGCACGGCGATACCGCGCGCGCCCCGCTTCCGGGCGCGGGAGCGCTGATGGCGGGGCGGGCGGTCGCCCTGGGCCTGCCGGCGCCGGTGGCCGCCAACCTCGCCGCGGTCTACGGATCGCTCGCGTCCGCGGTGCTCGATCTGGTGGCGGCCGACCCGTCTCTCCGGGAGCCGTTGT
>JAYVCA010000202.1:0-4322 GCA_043750135.1 Chloroflexota bacterium
ACGAGCGTGCGCACGACATCCTCCCGCTTGAGGATCTCGTGGAGCGCGGCGACCTTGTCCGACTCGGCCACCTGGACCCAGGCCTGGTCGATACCCGAGGCAGTGGCCTCGCTCGTCTTCGCTTCGACGCTCTGCGGATTGGTGGTGTAGCGGCGGGCGAAGGTCCGCACGTCGGCGGGAAGTGTGGCCGAGAAGAGCGCCGTCTGGCGCGGTCCCTTCAGGAGGGCAACGATCCGCGCGATGTCCGGGGCGAAGCCGAGGTCGAGGAGATGATCGGCCTCATCGAGCACGAGCACCGTGATCTTGGAGAGATCGAGAGAGCGGCGCTTCGCGAGATCGAGCATCCGGCCGGGGGTTCCGACGACGACGTGGACCCCACGACGGAGCGCATCCTCTTGACCGCGGTACCCGACGCCACCGTAGAGCGCCACGACGCGGGCTCCGGTGAAGCGGCCGAGGAGCGAGAACTCGCGGGCGACCTGCTGGCCGAGCTCGCGGGTCGGGACGACGACGAGCGCCACCGGAGCCCCGGGGCGTCCGTCAAGACGCTCGAGGATCGGGATCGCGAATGCGCCGGTCTTCCCGGTGCCGGTCTGGGCCTGGGCGAAGAGGTCTCGGCCGGCGCGCAACGGCGGGATGGCGAGCTCCTGGATCGGCGTGAACGCGGTCCAGCCGAGCTGCTTTGTGGCGCGGTCGAGGTCGGGGCTAAGCGAGATCAAGATGCTTCCTTCTGCGGGGCAATAAAAAAGCGAGCCGAACGTGACTCGGCTCGCTGGTCTCATTGATGAACCCGAGTGATTTCTCCGCACACTGTAGCACGGGTGGCGCTGCCACGGCATTTCGGTCGAACCGGGTGCCCTTACGGCGTGCGCGGCAAGGCGACGGAAAAGGTGCTGCCGCGCCCCGGACCGTCGCTTGCCGCCCAAAGTCTCCCACCGTGCGCTCCGACGATGATCTTCGAGATCGCAAGCCCGAGGCCGTGGCCGGCCACCGCGGTGCCGCCGCGGGCGGCCCGGTATCCCCGCTCAAAGACCTTCTCCAGATCATCGGGCCGGAGGCCCTCGCCGCTGTCGCTGACCGCGACCACCACCTCGGCGTCCGAACCGGTGACCACCACGCTGATCGGTGAACCTTCCGGCGAGTACTTCACCGCGTTCCCGAGGAGGTTATCGAGCACCTGCGCGACCCGCGACGGGTCGACCCGCGCGGCGATCGGCTCCGCATCGATGTCAACGCTGACCTCCGCGCCGGTCGTGACGCGGAGTCGACTCACCGCCTCCCTGACCTCCTGCGCAAGATCGACGTCCTGGAGTGCCAGGCCTCCGGTCGCTGGTCCGTCGAACGGTCGCTGCAGGTCGGTGAGCACATGCTCGAGCTGCGCGATCTGCCGACGCGCGGAGTCAAGGTGGCGCGACATGAGCTGGGCGTACCCATCGACCGAGCTGAGCGGCGTCCGGAGCTCGTGCAGGGCCGCGGCCACTGCTTCGTCCTTCGCCCGCAGCGCGTGCCGCTGCTCGACGATCATGGCCTCCTGGGCCTCGGCGGCGGCCCGGGCACGCTCGCGTTCGCGGATCGTACGGCGGCTCTCCCCGAGCACGTCGGCGAGATCGCTCAGGAGCGCGAGGTCGCCCGCGCGAAGCCGGCGCGCGCTCGTCGCGACAAGGACGAGCCCATCGCCCAGCGCGACGACCGCCGCGCTCCGCGCGGCGGCTTCGGTCAGGGGTCCGTCGCTCCAGGCCGGCTCGAGCGCCCGACGCGCGATCCCCGGTGCGCTCACCCCGCGCGCCAGCGCGATCGCGGGCTCCGTCGTCAAATCTCCGACGAGAACGACGGCATCGGCGTAGCGCACGATCGCGGAAGGCCCGGCGATCTGCGTGGCCGTGACCATGCCCGAAGCGAGGAGGCCCGCCTCGGTGGATTCGCGAATGAGGCCGGCCAGCTGCTCATCGAACGACGCGCGTGCACCCGACGCAGCTCTCGCGACCTCGCGGACGATGGCCGCGTTCACGAGCGGCCGCGTGTCGGCCGCCAGATCGCGCGCCAGCGCGAGCTGGCGTTCACGCCGACGGAGGTCAGGGGGAAACGTCGCGGCGAGCAGCAACGGCTCATCGCCATCGGCGAGCGAGGTGAGGATGCCGCCGGGGACCGACCAGTCATCGGGGACGGCGGCGATACGGTCGGGCACGGCCCCGCGCCCGTGCTCGGTGAGGATCGTCTCGCCCTCCGCCCGCCAGATCCACGCGGCTGATGCCCCGTCGTCAACGATCTGACGCGTCAGGCGCTCAAGGAGCGTTCCCAGATCGTCAGCGGCACACAGATCGCGGAGGGCGCTGTCGCGGCGCCGAAGCCGGGCGCGATCATCGTCTTCCCGGCGCCGCACCCAGGTGAGCTCGGCAACGATCAGGCCCGCGGCGAGCAGGAGCTGCACCGGCCAGAGGTCGGTGGCGAACATCGTGGACGTGCGCGTCGCCAAGGCGAGGTCATACCCAAGGACGCTCACGGCCGTGGTCCCCAGCACCCCGGCTGGGCCCTGGCGCAGGGCAGCGGTAGCGATCGGCGCGAGGTAGAGGGCCCAGACGGGCTGGCTGAGGGGCAGGACGACCACGAGCAGCGTCACCGCCACGGCGTCGACCGCGATCGCGGCGCTCGCGACGGGCCGCCCGGGGAAGCGGGGACCGGCAACCCGGACCGCCAGCGCAGCGCCCAGGTACACGACCAAAACGAGCGCCGCGGGCAACGAGGCGGGCCCGGGGCTCAAGAGCACGATCGTCAGGCCGAGAGCGATCGCGACCAGACGGATGCGCAGCGCCGACCGCTCGGTCTCTTGGTGGATGGCTCCGTCCCAGCGCACGCGTCCTCCCGCGCCCGATCGCTACCAACGGCAACGCACGACCCGGTTGTTCAATACGGCTGTGCGGGGGTCATGGCCCGGATGGCCCCTGGAGATCACCGCGCCGGGAAGAGGAGCAGCGGATCCAGGGGTTTGGCGTTGAAGATCGCCATGAAATGCAGGTGTGGACCGGTCGTGCGGCCGCTCATCCCCACGTAGCCGATGATGTCCCCCGCCTTCACCGTTTGTCCGAGCGTGACCGGGGGAAGCTTCAAGAGGTCGTCCAGGTGGCCATAGAGCGTGGTGAAGTTGCGACCATGAGCGATGACGACCACCTCGGCGGTGTCGCCGGAGGCGAGGTACGGATGACCGACGGTCACGACCACGCCATCGGCCGCGGCGAGCACCGGCGTGTACAGCGCTGCGGCGAGATCGATCCCGTTATGAAATCCGCCATCGCGTGGGCCGAATCGCGATGAGATGACGCCATCGGTGACCGGCGTCTGCACGAGACGCGCAACGCCGATCAGCCCGAGACCGGAGCTTGCCGCGAGCTTCGCGGCGCGTTCGGGATACGCGCCTTCCGCCAGCTCGAATTCGGCTGCGAGGGTGCGAGCGGCTGCATCAGCCCGTGACGCGCTGGCAAGCGCATCCGTCCGGCCGGCCGCGGCACCGTCGCGCGCGCCCGTGGCGAGCGAAACGGCCTCACTCGCGTGCTTGACGATCGCCTCGAATGCGGCACGTTGCGCGACGAGGGCGCTCCGCTGCGTGGCGATCCGCTGCTGCGTCGCGACGAGCTCCTGTTCCTTCGCGGAGGCCGCATCCCGGGTGCTCTGCAGCTCGGCGGTCAGAACGCGGATCTCCTGCGCCTGACGGACATCGTCGCGGTCGATCCGGAGGAGCGCGTCGAGCCGCGCCGAGAAATCGGACAGCGAGCGCGTCGACAGCACCATCTCGAGCGGGCTGATCTGCTGGTCGCGGTACGTCACCCGCAGGTGCGCGGCGTACAGCGCCTTCTTCTGTTCGAGGCGCAGCGCCTGCAACGCGAGCTCGGCGCTAAGGCGCGCGATGTCGGCGCGGGCGATGTCGAGCCGTGCCGCGGACGTGACCAGAAACTGCTCGGCGAGCTGGATCTCCGCCCTGAGCACATCGACCTGGGCCGCGGCAGCGTCACGTTGCGCCGACAGGAGCTCGATCCTTCCATTCGCGGCCTCGACGACGCTCTTCAGCTGTTCCGCCGCGGCCAGCGCGGCGGCGGTCTGTTTCTCGAGCTCGGCGACGCGCTCGGCGGCGTTCTTCGGCTTCTCGTCCGCGTTGGCCACGCTCGCGCCGGCCGTCGAGACCAACAGCAGGACGAGCAGGGCGATGCCGAGCGCGCGACGGTGGGACATGCCGCTCATGGTGCACCGTCGATCCTCCTCCGACATGGTCCATCCGGGTGAGAGCGGCGCCATTCGTCCGGTCACCGTTCGACCAAGCGAGCCGTTGATGC
>JAYVCA010000203.1:0-6092 GCA_043750135.1 Chloroflexota bacterium
ACCGTCACCTTGTCGCCAACGAGCACGCCGTTCGCGAGCGGCTGGTTCCAGACCAGGCCCCAGGCGCCGCGGTCGATAACGAGTGTCCCGGAGGCACCGAGGTGCTCTCCGCCGTCGGTGTCGGCGGCGACGCCCTCGATGACGGCGTCGAAGCGCACCGGCTTCGTGGTGCCGCGGATCGTGAGGTCCCCGCTGACGCTGAACTGATCCTTGTCCTTGGAGGCCTTGGGCTCGATCTTCGTGCTACGGAAGGTGAGCTCCGGGTACTGGCCGACGTCGAAGAAGTCCGGGCTCTTGAGGTGCCCATCCCGCTTGGGGTCGTTCGTGTCGATGGTGTTGGCGTCGATCGTCGCGAGGATCTTTGCCGCAGCCGGCGCCTTCGGGTCGAAGTCGATCTCACCCTGCAGCTTGCCGAGCTTCCCGCGGACGGTCGCCACCATCATGTGCTTCACCCCGAAGGTGACGTTGGAATGCGACGGGTCGATGTACCACTTTGCCATGCTTGTTCTCCTCTTCCCGGAGGGTCACTCTCGGGACACGGTTGCTTCTGCAACCACTCCTAGAACTGGTTGCATAGGCAACCTATTCCCGGCCGAAGGCCGAATACCCGGCGGGGGAAGCGCATTCTTGTGACGCGTTCTTCTGGAAGGAGTGAAAATGGCCACCATGAACCCGCTTGCTCGTCGGCCGGCGAAGCGACGCCTGACCACCGCCGAGCTCGGTGCCTGGCGCGCCTTCCTGCGCTCGCACGCCACGGTGAGCCGCTCCCTGGAGCGCGCACTCGAGGACTCGGACCTGACCCTGGCCGGCTACGGCGTCCTGATGATCCTCGCCGAGGCACCGGACGAGCGGCTGCGGCTGCATGAGATCGCCGAGCGGATCGGCCTCACCAAGAGCGGGCTCTCGCGGCTCATCGACCGCCTCGAGGCTCGGGGCTTCGTCGAGCGTCACGCCTGCCTGCTCGACAAGCGCGGCCAGTACGCGGTGGCCACCCCGGCCGGACGCCGCGCCTTCCGCCGGGCGGCCCCTGGCCACCTGGGCGCGATCGCGTCCCATTTCGCCGACCACCTGAGCCCGCCCGAGCTCGTCACGCTCACCCAGGCCCTCGAGCGCATCGCCCGGGCGAACGTCCCGGCCGCCGACCCGGAGTAGCGGGCGCGAGGCTGGGTCGCTGGGGTTCACCCAGCGGTGGCGTCCCCTGCGCGCAGCTTCCGGATGGGCGAGCGCACGAGGAACAGCAGCCCGGCGAAGGATCCCAGCACCGCCACGCTGACCGCCACCCTGATCCCGAAGGCCTCGGCAACCAGCGCGCCGGCGATGGCACCGATCGGCGCGATCCCCTCGAGCAGCACGTGCGTCGTCCCGTTCACGCGTCCCAGAAGGTGCGGAGGCGTCACCAGCTGGCGAAGGGTGATGCCGTTGATCTGCGAAACCGTCGCCAGGCCGTCACCGACGAGCTGTGGGACGAACAGAAAGAGCGCCGCGACGAGCGGCGGGCCACCGGCGAGCGGGATGAGGAACGCGAGAAGACCCGCGGCGATCCGGGTCCAGACGAGCGTTGGCCCCAGGCCGAACCGCGCGGTAAGCGGGCCGACGAGTCCCGTCGCGGCAAGCGATCCGACGCCGCCGGCCGAGACGATGAGCCCGAGTAGAAGCGGCGAGAGATGGAGCTCCTCAAGCGCGTAGAGCGTGTACAACGCACCGAAGAAGTTTCCGAACAGCGCGCTCGTCACCGAGGCGAGCGCGAGCGGACGGAGCAGCGGATGGCGACCCACGGCAGCCAACCCTTCGCCAAGCTCACGGCGGAGATCGCGCGGCACGCCGGCCGGCGCGACAGTCCGTTCCGGCGTGCGGATGAGCGCGATCGAGGCGGCCGAGACGACGTAGCTCACCGCATCGGCCAGGATCGCGAACGGGGCGCCGACCAGCTGCACCAGCGTCCCGCCGATTCCTGGGCCGCCTAGCTCGGCCACCGCGCTGGTCATGCCGATCTTCGTGTTCGCCTCGAGCAGGCGCCCCGGCGCGACGAGGCCAGGGAGGTATGAGCGGTACGCGATGTCGAAGAACGAGCCGAGGCCAGCCTCGAGGAACGCCACGATGTAGAGCTGTTCGATGCTCAGCCGGCCGGCGAATGCGGTGATCGGGATCGATACGAGCAGGAGCGCGCGGCCAGCATCAGACCCGAGCATCAATGGGCGACGCGGCACACGGTCGACCAGGACCCCGGCGAACAGACCGATGAGCAGGACCGCGATCGACGCCGAGGCGACGAGGACCCCCAGCTCGAGGGCACCGGCGTGCAGGGTCAGTACCGCCAGGATCGGGAGTGCGGTGCGCGTGACGACCGATCCCATCTCCGAGATCGTCTGTCCGGTCCAGAGCCGGACGAAGTCGCCGTCGCGCCACAGCGTCGATCCGCGCGAGTCGCTCATTCGCGGAGCGTGACACACTTGTTCGAGTGACGACCAAGGAGATCGAAAACGCCGAGGACCGCACTGAGCCGCCGTTCTCGTGGCGGGCGGCGCTCGAGATCGTCCAGGCGCTGGCCCTCGCGGTCATCATCTCGGTCGTCCTGAACCTCTTCGTGGTGCAGGTCACCGAGGTCAGGCAGCGGAGCATGGAGGTCACGCTCCTGCAGGGCGACCGGGTGCTGGTGAGCAAGGTCGACTACCGGCTCGCCGCGCCGGGTCGGGGCGACATCGTGGTCTTCAACCCGACCGTCGACTCGGCGATCCCCTACGTGAAACGCGTCGCCGCGATCGGCGGTGACACCGTCGAGATCAAGGACGGCGCGCTGTTGGTGAACGGGAAGATCGCCGACTATCCGGAAGCGCATGGAGCGACGGTGACGCAAAGCCCGAGCATCACCTATCCGCTGAAGATCGAAGCCGACCATTTCTTCGCGCTCGGCGACAATCGACAGTTCTCACAGGACTCACGATCCTTCGGATCGCAGCCGAATGACCGGATCATCGGCAAGGTCATCGTGCGCTTCTGGCCGTTCGATCGTCTGCGCTTCTTCGAGTGGTGAGCTGAGCTAACCGACCCGGGCGCCAAGCTCGCAATCCGCATCGGGGCGCAGCAGGATGACGCGCTTGTTCCCGTCGACCGCCCCCAGGGTGAGGACCTCCGAGTCGAACGTCGCGATCCGCCGCGGCGGAAAGTTCGTGACGCAGACGACCAGCCGACCAACGAGATCGGCCTTCGCGTACCACGGCCGGATCGCAGCCGAGGAGCGCCGCATCCCGTAGGGACCGAAGTCGATCGTCAGTCGGTACGACGGATTGCGGGCCTCCGGGAAATCCTCGGCCGCAAGGATCCGGCCGACCCGCATCTCGATCTTGAGGAAGTCGTCCAGATCGGCCATTCCCTACGTATCATCAGGCGAATGGCGGATCTCTTCCACCGGCCAACAGACTGGCGGATCGTGCCCGAGCGGCGGGTCTTCGAGGTCACCTGGGACGACGCCCAGGTGAGCGAGTACCAATGGGAGCCGTTCCGGCGCGCCTGCCCGTGCGCCTACTGTTCCGGGGAGGGATCCTACAAGGGCAACGTCGACGCGAGCACGAAATTTACCGACAAGCAGACCGAGCTAAAGGAGGTATACGCGGTGGGGCGATACGGGCTGAGCCCGGAATGGGCCGACGGCCACGACACCGGCATCTACACGTTCAAGATGCTGCGCCATGCCGCGGGGATCGAATGAAATTCTTCACCAAGAAGGCCGACCTGCCGCCAGCGAAGGCCGAGCGCGTCCCGCCGGGGCAGTACCTCACCGAAAAATGGCCGGTCCTGCATTACGGGCCGGTGCCCACCTTCAACCCCAAGACCTACGACCTCCGGGTCTTTGGTGCGGTCGAGAACGAGTTGCGCTGGACCTGGGACGAGCTGCAGGCCCTCGACAAGGAGCTGCACATGGCGGTGACCGCGGACATGCACTGCGTCACCACGTGGTCGCGGCTCGACCAGAAATGGGAAGGCATCCCGTTCAGCAAGATCGTCGAGCTGGCGAAGCCGACGGCCGAGGCGAAGTTCGTCATCGCCCACAGCGAGCACGGCTTCACCGCGAACACCCCGATCGAATACTGCCTGCGTGAAGACTGCCTCATCGCGCTCCGTGCCAACGGCGAAGCCCTCTCCGCCGAGCACGGCCAGCCGGCCCGCCTGGTCGTCCCGCGCCTGTACGCCTGGAAGAGCGCGAAGTGGCTCCGCGGCATCGAGTTCTCGGCGGTGGACAAGCCGGGCTTCTGGGAGCGCAACGGCTATCACAACACCGGGGACCCTTGGAAGGAAGAGCGGTACTGGGGCGACTAGCGACCGCGTCGCTCGGGTTATTGGACGCCGGGCTCCGGTGCGTCCGTGCTGTCGTAATGGGCGGAGATGAACTTCACCATCGCTGACTGATCGGGCGCCTGCAGCTTGAGGATCCAGTCCCACGCGGTCAGCACGATCTTCGCGTCGGTGAGCTCCTTGTACGGCTCGAGCAGGATCTTCTTGTACTTCGTCGTAGCGGTGATGCTGCGGACGCTGTCCTTGAGCTTCGTGAGGTCGTCGGCGGTGAGGGACGGGTTGTAGACGATGACGATCCCACCGTGCTCCAGGTTGTGCAGGGTCACTTCGTTCGGTAGCTGGGTGTCCTTGATCCCCCACGGGGCCGGTGCGGCCGGCGCCGGCCAATGCGAGCCCGACGTGGGCGGGAGCGAGGCGTAGGTCACCGGCTTGCCGGCATCGACGTGACTATTGCCGTTGTCCTTCTCCTTGGTGCCGAGCGCCGGATCGTTGGCGGATACCGCCGGCGTCGGGACCGCTGAGGCGCCCGGTGCCGGCGGGGTGAACAACTTCAGCTGCTGACCCACGAAGATGAGGAGGGCGACGGCGATGACGATCCCCGCGCCGATGAGGAGCGGGTTCACTCCACCACCACCGCCGCTTCGCCCGTGCGAGCCGGACGACCGGCCTTCACGCTGCTTGCGGCGGAGCTCCTTTTCGCGGCGTTCGCGACGCGTCGTGACGCTCATTCATCCGCAGTTTACGTTCTTTAGACTCGCGCGGTGACGGTCCGCGTCCGCTTCGCGCCATCCCCCACCGGCTCACTCCACATCGGGAGCGTCCGGACGACCCTCTACAACTACTTCATGGCGCGCCAGCACCGCGGCACGCTGATCCTCCGGATCGAGGACACCGACCAGGACCGGCTCGTCCCGGGCGCGATCGACAGCATCTACGACGGCCTCCACTGGATGGGCATCGACTGGGACGAAGGTCCCCGCGAGGGCGGGGCGTTCGGCCCCTATGTGCAGTCCGAGCGGCTGCCGATCTACCAGGAGCACGCCGCTGCGCTCGTCGCCGATGGCGCCGCCTACCTCTGCTTCTGTACCCGGGAGCGCCTCGAGGAGATGCGCCGTTCCCAGCAGTTACGGGGCGAGATCACTCGCTACGACCGCCACTGCCGAGGTATCGATCCGTCCGCTGCCGCGAGCCGGGCCGCGACCGAGCGGCACGTCATCCGTCTCAAAGTGCCCGAGGACGGCGACATCGCGATCGACGATCTGGTGTACGGGCGCATCGAGTGGCCGCTCCGCTCGATCGAGGACCAGGTGCTCCTGAAGTCGGACGGCTTCCCGACCTACCAGCTCGCGGTGGTGATCGACGATCACCTCATGGAGATCTCGCACGTCTTTCGCGGCGAGGACTGGCTTCCCTCGACCCCCAAGCACCTCCTTGTCTACCAGGCCTTCGGCTGGACGGTTCCGCCGCACGCGCACCTGCCCAATGTGCTGGGCCCGGACAGCAAGAAGCTGGCGAAGCGCCATGGCGCGACGAAGGTCGAGGAGTTCCGCACGACCGGGTACCTGCCCGAGGCGATGCGAAACTACCTCTCGCTCATTGGGTGGTCACCAGGGACCGAGGAGGAGCTCTTCTCGCTGGCCGAGCTCGTCGATCGCTGGCGCATCGAGCAGGTCCATCGCGCCGGCGGCCGCTGGGACCGCGATCGGCTGAACTGGTTCAACGGGACCTGGATCCGCCGGCTCGCGCCCGACGAGCTGACCGCGCGCCTCGAGCCGTTCATCCCTGCCGACTGGGACGGTCCG
>JAYVCA010000204.1:0-3834 GCA_043750135.1 Chloroflexota bacterium
ACGACCGGGTCGCGATACCGGTACTCGCTCGCGATCTCCACATCGCACGGGATCCGCGCGAGGCGCTCAATGAGGTACTTCCCGACCAGTGCCGCGTGATACGCGGTGCCGCAGGCGACGAAGGTGATCCGCGGCACTGCCCGCACGTAAGCGTCGTCAAGCTTCAGATCCTCATCGAACACGACCTGGCCCGACGTGCGGTCGACCCGCCCGAGGAGCGTGTCCGAGATCGCGCGGGGCTGCTCGTTGATCTCCTTCAGCATGAAATGCTTGTAGCCCGATTTCGCCGCGGCGATCGGATCCATCGCGATGGTCTTCGCTGGACGCTCGACCGCGGTGCCGTCCACCCGGCAGAACCGGACACCGGATGCGGTCACGATCGCGACATCGCCGGCCTCCAGAAAGCTCATCTGCTGGGTGTGCTCGAGCAGAGCGGTCATGTCCGACGCCAGAAAGTTTTCGCCGGCGCCGTGTCCGATGATCACGCCGCCGGCGTTGCTGATGCGCGCCGCGACGATCGTTCCCGGGTCCTTCGTCGAGACGAGCGCCAGGGCGGCGGCACCTTCGAGACGCGGGAGGACCGCGAGCGCGGCCGCCTCGAGGGAGAGACCGTGGGCAAGCTCCGCCTCGATCAGGTGGACCACGACCTCGGTGTCGGTCGCCGAGGTGAAGGTGTGGCCCGCGGCCACGAGGGGAGCCTTCAGCGCTTCGAAATTCTCGATGATCCCGTTATGGATGACCGCCGTGGCGCCGCCGCAGTCGACATGCGGATGCGCGTTCTCCTCGGTCGGTCGGCCATGGGTCGCCCAACGGGTGTGCCCGATCCCGGTATGGCCGCTCGCCGGGCGGGCGGCGACGACCGCGGCAAGATTCTCGAGCTTTCCCTCGGCGCGCCGCACTTCCAAGCTCCCGTCCTGCTCCAGCGCGACTCCCGCGGAGTCGTAGCCGCGGTACTCGAGCCGGCGGAGGCCGCTCATGAGCAGCGGGAGCGCATCCCGGGGCCCGACGTATCCGACGATCCCGCACATCTAGCGGCCCCTCCCGCGCACCGAGTTCAGATGCTCCGTCGCCGCGGCCGCGAGCAGGTCGGCGGTGGACGTCGCGACCGACCCCTCGCGCGCCTCTACGGTGATCCGCAATACCGGTTCGGTCCCCGACGGCCGCACGACGAGCCGGCCGGCGCCGGCGAGCCGTGCTTCGGCCCCGGCGACCGCATCGCGGAATGGCGCGACCTCGCGCCACTCGCGTCGCCGATCGGCGCGGACGTTCCGGGTCACCTGTGGCCAGTGCTCGACCTCGCCGGCAAGGACCGCCAGCGGGCGGCCTTCCGCGCGCATGAGCTGGGCGACTTGCAGAGCGGTGAGGATCCCATCTCCGGTACTGGCATGCTCGCGGAAGATCACGTGACCGGAGGGCTCCCCGCCGAATTGGGCATTCTGCCGCTCAAGCTCCTCCCACACGTAGCGGTCGCCGACCTGGGTCCGGACGAGCGCGATGCCCTCGCGGGCGAGGGTCGCCTCGAGACCGCCGTTCGTCATGACCGTGCCGACCACGATCTTTGGGTGAAGCCGGCCGGCGCGGGCGAAGTGCCGGGCCGCGAGCGCGAGCACGAAGTCGCCGTCGTGCACCGTCCCCGCGCCGTCCACGGTCATCACCCGATCCCCGTCCCCGTCGAACGCGAAGCCGACGTCGGCCCGGCGCGCGACGACCGCCTCCTGGAGCGCCTCGGGGTGGGTGCTGCCGCAGCCGGCGTTGATGTTCGCTCCGTCCGGCGTGTCGAACAGCGTGAGCACGTCCGCACCGGCCCGGGCGAACACCGTCGGCGCGACCCGGTAGGTCGCGCCGTTCGCGCAATCGAGCACGATCCGCAGGCCGTCCAGACGGGGTGCCAGGCCTCCGAGGAACTCCTCGTACTCCTTCACCAGCCCGCGGACGTCGCCGATCAGTCCGATGCCATCCTCGGTCGGGCGCGGGAGGGACGCGTCGCGGCCCAGCGCCGCCTCGATCTCGTCCTCGACGCCATCGGGAAGCTTCAGTCCACGATGATCGAAGAACTTGATCCCGTTGTCCGGCGCCGGGTTGTGCGACGCGCTGATCACCGCGCCGAACGACACGCCCTGCGTCCGGGCCAGAAACGCCAGACCGGGCGTCGGGATGTGCCCGACGAGGCGAACGTCCATGCCGACCGAGCACAGGCCCGCCGCGAGGGCACTTTCGAGCATCCGCCCGGAGCGGCGGGTGTCCCGCCCGATGACGATGCTGTGTCCGGGCCCGCCGAGGATGTGCCCTGCGGCCCGGCCCAGCCGGAGCGCGAGCTCGGGAGTCAGGTCGGCATTCGCGACACCGCGGACGCCATCGGTCCCAAAGAGGCGGGTCATTTGCTCCGTATGGTGAGGGTGACCCGCGTCGGCTGCACGGATTGCACGGTCACCCCGGCCACGACACGTACCGTGACGTCCATCGTGTATGTCCCGGGCCCCTTCCCCGCCGCGTCGACGCTCGCGCTCACCGCGTCGGCCGCGAGCGCCGCAAGCGTGGGGACCGGGCCGGCGACCACCGTGTCAACGGTGCGCGGATCGACCTCCGCGACGAGGTTCGAGCCCAATCCGATGACGGCCACGGCGACGAGCGGGAACGGCCGCGTGCCGGTGAGCGGCACGACCGTGACGCCGACGACCGCGTCCGCCGGCTCGATCAGGGTGACCCCCGCCGGAAGCACGAGCGCGACCCGGTAGCTCCGATTGGCGGTCAGTCCGTTCACGTCGATCGGCGCGGTCTCGATCCGCTCGAGCGAGGCCAAGAGCGTCTGATCCCCTCGGACGGTCACGGCGACCGGATCAGTGGTGATCCGCTGGATCCAATAGCCATTCGCCACGATGCCACGGATCGTCCACAACACGGGCAGGGTCCGGGTGCTCGCGGTCGACAGGACCGGCACGGTCACCTGGACCGCCGCCGGCTCCACCCGGACGCCGTCGACCACCGCCCCGGCCGCATCGACCGCCACCGCCTGCGCGCTCTGGGAAAGGTCCACCGGGGTATCCCCAAAGCGAAGGGTCGCGTAGACCGCGGCCACGGAGCCCACGAGGCTCTGCGGACCGGTCACCGCGACCTCCGCCGCCGAGAGCGCAGGCACGCCCGGCTGGAACTCGCGAGGCGGCGAATTGGCGAACCGGACCTGGATCGCAAGCGTGCGCGTGACCAGACGCTCGAGCCGGACCGAGATGCTCGCGGGGTCGACCTGCACCACCGCCACCCGCGGATCGCTCGCGCTGACATGGATCATCGCGTCCTGGGGCTCATCCCGCGCCGCGTCGAGATCCGCCGCGTCGATCGTCGCACGCAGATCCTGCTGCGCGATCTTGTCGAAGGTCGCCTCCGGAGCTCGGACGAGCACCCGCACATCGCCGAGCTGGCCGCGGAGCACGTAGCCGGCAGGGATCTCCGGGCGCTCGACCGGGACCCGGCCGGGGAACCACTCGACCTTTTCCCGCGGCGCCGCCTCGACCGCCGCGACCCAGAGGAGGAGCGCGATCGCGAGCGCCGCCGCCTTGAGCGGCAGGTCGCGGACGAACGCCCGCCGGAAGTCGAGGCTGCGGCGTCGCACCAGACGCGTCCGCGCCCGGGGTCGGTCCTCCACCGCTAGGACGCTTTGCTTTTGAACGGAAGCGGCTGGATCCGGCTGCGGAGCAACGAGCTCAGGACGCGGCGGAGACGCTCCTCATCGAGCCCGCCGATGATGCGTCCATTGCTGGCGATGGAGATCGCCTGCGTCTCCTCGGAGACGACGATGACGACCGCATCGGTCTGCGAGCTGATCGAGAGCGCAGCGCG